>NZ_DIAC01000103.1:57208-64610 GCF_002414625.1 Methylophaga sp. UBA5088
TTTTGAGTTTATTTTTGTTAAGCGCTTTAATGGTGTTAACAACATGAACATCGCCGTGATAAAGGAAATGAAGCTCCCGACTGTGATGGCTTCAAGCACTTCTGGCAGCGTGGCCAGATAAATGACGACAGCAAGGCCTAACACAGTAATTAACTGAATCACCGGCTCACTACAGGCATCCGTGGCTATCTTCTTCATTTGCTGGCCACGGTTTTTTCTGTTGATACGATCAAACCGTTCAGTTTCATACACTTGACTACCAAATGTTTTGACTTCGCGATGCGCTTCAATGATTTCTCCACAGACATGACTGACATTGCCCATAGAACCCTGAATTTCTTTACTGATTCGACGAAACCGTATGCTGACAAAATAAACCAGAACAGCCACAAAGGGGACGGTCACTAAAATGATCAGAGACAGGAAACCATTGAGATAAATCATCCAGGCAATCAGACCAATGATCGTTAATGTGTCACGTATAACAGTCAAAATAGCATCAGTAGCCGCGCCCGCAACTTGCTCGACATCGTAAAGCAGTTTGGACATAAGCTGACCAGAGTTATTTTTGTCGTAAAAACTCGCAGGTAGCGTAATGAGTTTTTCAAACATTTCTTCACGTAAGGTTTTAATGACATTACGTGCAATCCAGCCCAATCCATATGTCGTCAGAAAATTAGCCACACCCCGGATAAAGAACAAACCGATGAGCATCAGTGGCACGTACTTAATCGTAGTGGGATCTTTTTCTACAAAGCTGCCATCAAGTAGAGGTTTCATTAAGGCGGCCATGCCGGTTTCTGTGCCGGCAAAGACAATCATCGCCAGTATCGATATCAGAAAAGCCAGCCAATAGGGTTTAACGTAGTTTAATAAACGCTTGTAAAGCTGGACGGCTGTCAGGGTGACAGGTGTTTGACTCATTGATTATTCCGCAGTTGTTTGACGTGTCGCCAGGGTCAATTTGGTGTAGCCGAGTTGTTGTGCTGTATCCATCGCTGTGACGATAAGTTGATATTCTGCTTTGGCATCAGCACTAATAATCACATGAGGATCATTTTGTTCACCAACAACGCGTTTTAACACCTCGGCTAGCCCAGCGGAGGTGACGTTAGTGACTGCCTGATCATTGATAAGGACTTTACCATCCGCTTGTATCACAATATCGATAGGATCGATCTGCTCAGCCATGGCTTCGCCCGTCGCCTCAGGTAGGTCTACTTTTAATGAGCTTTCACGAATAAAACTGGTGGAGACCATAAAAAACAATAACAGCAGAAAAACGACGTCAATCATCGGGGTCAGATTGACATCGGGTTCCTCAGAGCGTTTTGGTGATAGATTCACGTCTTGCTTCCTCATCTGGATCATACTGACGGTCACCATGCAGAATCTCGATAAGCTGCATCGCTTGTTCTTCCATGCCTACCACTAACATATTAATTTTACCGCGGAAATAGCGATAAAAAATCAAACTAGGAATGGCGACAGCCAGGCCGGTAGCCGTGGTAATCAAAGCTTCTGAAATACCACCTGCCAGCACTTCAGGATTGCCCACTCCGGCGGTGGTAATAACGGCGAAGACTTTAATCATGCCTAAAACCGTACCCAATAAGCCTAGTAATGGAGAAATGGCTGCGATTGTTCCCAATGTGTTGAGATTGCGCTCTAGGGCCACGGTGACATGACGTCCAATGTCCTCAATACTTTCTTTCGTTATTTCTCGTGAACTGTTGCGGTTGACGAGGCCAGCAGCCAGAATCTGGCCAAGAGGGGAGTTGCTTTGCAGTGCTTTGATGCGATGTTCATCAACCTGATTAAACTTTAACCATTGCCAGATTTGGGTAATGAGCTCCTTGGGGGCAATGCGTTTCTTTTGTAGGCTCCAAAAACGTTCTGCGATGATCGCAATGGCAATGACCGAGCAGATAAATAGCGGGATCATTAACCAACCGCCTGCTTTAAACAATTCCAGCATGATGTCAGTCTCAGTTGTTTAAATGAAAATAGCGCTCATGATACGTGAAAATTGACTTACTCAGTAGCTTTCGACGTCCACAATTGTTCTTGTTGTTGACGCCAGAATATTGGACTATCGCCTCTACCGAAGAGGATAGCGCCATTCAAGTCGGTTCTGAGAATGGTACTAGGAATGTTTCTGTAGCGATCAACTACGTCAGTCACAGGAAAACCATACCGATTACGGAAACCAACAGAAAAAACAGCATACTTTGGAGACATGGACTCGATGAAATGACGGCTGGAAGATGTTTTACTACCGTGATGAGGTACAAGTAACACATCGGATTTAAGCGATTTTCCATAGCTGGCTACTAATATTTGTTCGCCTTGTTTTTCAATATCACCGGGTAATAATACTGACAGATTTTTGCCTTTTATCTGGAGGACACAGGAACGTTCATTGTCCGAGCCTGATTGATTTTGAAACGGATGCAAAATTTTAAATTCAACCTGATCCCATTGCCAGTGTTGGCCCGCGGTACACAAGGTGGTGACTTTATGCTCGAGGGGTTGGCTGGTCATGATTTGTGTGACGTTTATATGCTTGAGAATGCCAGATAAGCCACCGATATGATCATTGTCACCATGACTGATGATAACCATATCAACATCATCAATGTCTCGATAACGTAAAAAAGGCACCACAACAGCTTCACCAGTATTAAAGCTCTGACTGTATTTCGGTCCTGTATCAAAGATTAACGTGTGGTGTGTTGTTTCGATGACAGAAGCCAGGCCTTGTCCGACATCTAAAACGCTGACAAAAACATCCCCCGAAGCCGGGCGGTCAGTCTTGTAAAACAAAAGAGGCATTAACAACAAGATAGCGAGATATTTTCCTGGAAAGCCCCTAGGCAACAACATGAATAAAACAGCCAGTACCAACATGACCAATATTGGCCAGGGATAAACGGGTGTTTGCCAGCTGGCAAATGACAAGTGACTTAGCCAGGACAAAATAGACCAGAGACAGTTGAGTAAATAATCTGCCGCTGCTAACAATAATGATGAAAGCTTCATGCTGAGCGGCAAGAGCATCATAGCCAGGATAATCAGCGGTACAATCAATACACTCACCAGAGGTACTGCCATCAGATTGCCTATAGGGGATACGACAGATACATCGTTAAAGAAAATGATCAGTAGCGGTATCAGTGCCACAGCCATGAGGAAATGAATTTTCAGCCAGGCCAGTTTGATACCTGGGAAACGCTGAGTGCAACTCATCAAAATGATCGCAACGGCACCAAAGGATAACCAAAACCCTGCGTTTAACACGGCAAAAGGATCAAGGAATAAAACAATCATGCAGGCGAGTGACAACACATGTGAGGGATAGAATGCACGTTTAAAAAATACAGCTAGCATAGCCAGACTCACCATAATCAATGCACGTTGAGTGGGAATGGATAAGCCTGCCAGGCAAGCATAAAAAATAGCAGTGTACAGTCCGCCCAGTGCGCCTATTCTGTGCGCGGGGATTCGAACGGATGTCAACGGACAATAGCGCCAGAAAGCGCTTGTCACTAAAAAACCTAAAGCGGAGGCCAGTCCGATATGCAAGCCTGAGATCGCCATCAGATGACTGGTGCCCGTGTCGCGTAATACTTGCCATTGGGTTTGATTGATATCGTCACGTTGGCCTATAGCTAAACCGAGTATTAAAGGTAATTGTTCCGCTTGAGGAATGAGTGACCGAATATGCTGCTCGACCTCAGAGCGCCAGGCATTGATCTGCCATTGAGATGATGTGGCCAGTCGCTGATTATCTTCTGCTTTTTTTATATAACCCGTTGCGCCAATGCCTTGGCTGAATAACCATTTTTCATAATCAAAACCACCGGGATTCACCATGCCATAGGGTGGTTTGAGTTTGACAGTGAATTGCCAGCGCTCTCCAGCTTGAGGGATGTCTTCAGGTGGGTAATACCAGCTGAGTTTAATTTTTTTGGGGAGGGATGAATCTTCTGGACAAAATTCAAAACTAATATGGTGATGACCTGTCTGAGGTATGGAGGCGATAAGCCCTTGTACTTGCGTTGTTTTTGCAGGCGTGTCTGCAGCTAGTTTGTTTTGAATAGCTGATTGAGCTTGAAATGCACACCACAATAGTCCGACAATAAAACCTAAAATCCATAGTTTTCGATAATAGGCTAATGCCACGAAAAACAATAATAGTAAGCTCCCTATTACCAGAGGACTGCTGACATATAGACCAAGCAATGTGCCGAGCAAAAATGCAATGGCAGTTTTATTCATATATCCCTATAATGACGCCCGACTTAGCATGTTACTGAGACGCTATGCCTCGTAAATTCCTAAAACGCATCATGCCAGATCACAACACGATGCGCGAACATCCACATCTGCGTAAGTTTGGTCAGCGACTAACTGAACCACGTTTATGGCATACCAATCGACGCTCTATTTCAGGTGGGGTGGCGTTAGGGCTGTTTGTTGGGTTTATGCCGATTCCTGGTCAAATGTTTATTGCAGCGGCATTAGCCATTTTATTCCGGGTGAATCTTCCTATTGCAGCGATGGGTGTTTGGATTACTAATCCTTTCACCATGGCACCTATTTTTTTCTACGCCTATAAACTCGGGGCTTGGGTATTGAGTATCCCCATGGGCGCCCCAGCTTTTAGTCTGACTTGGGAATGGTTTTCAAAAGAGTTTCTGGCCATATGGCAACCACTACTCTTAGGTTGCACAATTCTAGGACTGGTATCCGCCATAGCGGGGATTCTTTTTGTTCGAATAGGTTGGCGACTGGTTGTTATCCATACATGGACACAACGTCAGCGCCAACAAAAAGATAAATCAGGCTCCTGAAGCCAGACAGCCATCAATCAATGTCAGTTGTTGATCCATTTTAGCGGCAAGCCCTGTATCGTGAGTCACAATCACCAATGCCGTGCCAAAATCTTCATTTAATTTCAGAATCAGATCAAAAATCCCTTGAGCTGTTCGATGATCCAGATTGCCCGTTGGCTCATCCGCCAGTAAGCAGGAGGGTTCGGTGATTAATGCTCTGGCCAAGGCTGCCCGTTGGCGTTCACCACCCGATAATTCACTGGGTTTATGTTGAAAGCGATGGGCTAGTCCGACTTTATCAAGCAGTTCGGTCGCTTGTTCTTGAGCTGAGGTGGGTGACATGCCTCCAATCACTAATGGCATAGCGACATTTTCAACAGCCGTAAACTCTGGCAGCAAATGATGAAATTGATACACAAAACCCAACTGCTGATTACGTAATCGACTTGCCGCTTTATTTTTCATGGCATGAATATCTTGACCTTGCACCAGTACCTGGCCCTCTGTGGGAGAGTCAAGTCCACCAAGAATGTGTAGTAAGGTGCTTTTACCAGAACCAGAACTGCCGATAATGGCAATACGATCAGAACGGTTTACAGTCAGGTTCACATTATTCAGCACATCGGTTTTTAACTGACCATCTGTAAAAGATTTTGATAATTGGCTGGCAGATAATACTGCTTGATTAGTCATAACGAAGCGCCTCGGCCGGTTTAATCTGTGATGCACGCCATGAAGGGTAAAGCGTGGAAAGAATCGATAAGACAAAAGCCGTGATAGCAATGACGGTGACATCACTCCATTCTAGCTGTGATGGCAAACTACTGATGTAATACACATCTGCAGGCATGAATTGATACCCGAGCAGTTTTTCTAAACTGGCGATCAAAGACTCAATATTCCAGGCCAGCAGCACGCCACCAACAACACCCATGGCGGTACCGATTAAACCGATTAACGTGCCTTGCACCATAAAAATACCCATAACACTACGTGGACTCATACCCAAGGTACGCAATATAGCGATATCAGATTGTTTATCGGTGACCATCATCACTAAGGTCGATACGATATTAAATGCTGCTACTGCCACGATAAGCATCAGGATGACAAACATCACTGTTTTTTCTGTTTTTAGGGCGCGGAAAAAATTGGCGTGCTGGAATGTCCAGTCAGCAGCTCGATAATTAACGGGAACATCCTGCATGACTTTGCGAAGTAGTTGTGGTGCCTTGAAGACATCATCAAACTTTAAGCGTAAGCCAGTGACGCGATCGGGAATTTTGAATAATTTAGCGGCATCGTTGATATTCATCACGGCTAGGCCGCTGTCATATTCATACATACCTATTTCAAAAATACCGACAACAGTTAAACGTTTAAGACGAGGAATCACGCCTGCGGGTGTGGGACTAACGTGTGGTGTGATCATGGTGATTTTGTCACCGGTTGTCACGCCCATAGCGGAAGCTAAATCTTTACCTAAGACAATGCCAAAGCTACCGTCAGTTAAATCAGCTAATTTGCCTTGAATGATTTTCTCACCAATCGTAGAAACGCTTTGTTCCATATCGGCATCAATACCGCGAACCAGCGTGCCTCTGACACGGCTTCCCTGACTGAGCATGGCCTGACCCTCTACAAAAGGAGCCGAGGCAATCACATCGGGATCATGCTTAATCAAATCCTGTAAATCTGGCCAGTCTCTCAGCGTGCCATCTTCGCCAGTGATGAACGCATGTGAGGTCATTCCGAGAATGCGATCTTTCAGTTCTTTTTCAAACCCGTTCATGACAGACAGCACGGTGATGAGAGCGGCTACACCTAATGCCACACCGAGCATGGAGGTTAATGAAATAAAAGAAATGAAGTGATTACGACGTTTGGCGCGTGTATAACGCATGCCGATATAGAGACTGAGCGGTCTGAACATAATGTCGCCAATAGTGATGAGAGAGAAAACTGATCCTGCTAAGCAGGATCAGTCCATGTTTCGCCTTTTATGATTTCGCGAAGACGGTTTTGGTTCCTTCTGGTGAACCCAGTAACAGCACATCTGCTGGGCGCATCGCAAATAAACCATTGGTGACTACACCGACGATATCATTCAGTGTTTTTTCTAATTTAATAGGTTCCATGATATCTAAACCATGAACATCCAGAATTACGTTGCCATTATCTGTGATCACACCTTCACGATAGACAGGTTGACCACCCAGCTTGACGATTTCACGAGCAACGTAGCTGCGTGCCATTGGAATGACTTCCACAGGAAGAGGGAATTTACCCAGAACGTCGACAAGTTTAGATGCATCAGCAATACAAACAAATTGTTTACTGGCTGCGGCAATGATTTTTTCACGTGTCAGCGCACCGCCACCACCTTTGACCAATTCGAGTAAGTGGTTAGACTCGTCTGCGCCATCGACATACACTTCGATGTCGTTGCAATCATTTAAATCAAATACTTTGATGCCATTCGCTTCTAATTTTTGTGTTGAGGCTTCTGAGCTTGATATTGCGCCTTCAATACGATCTTTGATGGTGGCCAGCGCATCAATGAA
>NZ_DIAC01000103.1:64716-68029 GCF_002414625.1 Methylophaga sp. UBA5088
ACAGCGCATCAATGAAGTGATTCACGGTAGAGCCTGTGCCAACACCGACAATTCCGTTACCTTTGATGTACTCAAGCGCTGCCCACGCAGCTTGTTTTTTCATTTCATCAGCATTCATATGCAGCTTCCTTTGTTTCAATACACTTAAAAATTATCCCGGCAATTATAGAGATAAATGGCGGTCAATGGTAACGTAAGCGATTGCTTAGAAAATGATGACAGGATTTAGCTGTTGATCACTGAGTCTTTTTTTCAACATAACTGACTGATTTGGGCTGAAATGCTGACTGGATACGTAGAAAAAATTCTTAAAGCGCGCGTTTATGATGTGGCAAATGAGACACCTCTTGAGGTTATGCCTCGTTTATCGAAGAGATTAAGCAACACGATTTTGCTTAAACGAGAAGATCTTCAACCGGTTTTTTCATTTAAATTACGCGGCGCTTACAATCGTATGAGTCAGTTATCTGCTGATGAGCGAGAACGTGGCGTTGTTTGTGCCTCAGCGGGCAATCATGCGCAAGGCGTAGCGCTGGCAGCGAATAAAATGAATATTCCTGCTTTGATTGTCATGCCCAAAACTACACCACCTATCAAGGTGGAGTCGGTGCGGGCTTATGGTGCGGAAATTAAACTGCACGGCAATAGTTATGACGATGCCAGTGCTTATGCCTTATCCGTTGCTGAGAAAGATGGTCGCACTTTTATTCACCCTTATGATGATCCTGAAGTCATTGCCGGACAAGGCACGATTGCGATGGAGATTATCCGTCAACACCCTGATCCTATTCATGCCGTATTTGTGCCTGTCGGTGGTGGTGGATTGATATCCGGTGTGTCCGCTTATATCAAAGCATTCTGGCCAGACATTAAAATCGTTGCGGTTGAACCGGCTGATGCAGCTAGCCTGAAAGCGGCGCTGGAGGCGGATGAGCGTGTCAAACTGGATCAAGTCGGATTGTTTGCTGATGGCACGGCGGTCAGACAAATTGGTGTCGAACCTTTCAGAATCTGTCGTGAAACAGTGGATGAGGTCGTGACTGTCAGTAGTGATGAGTTATGTGCAGCCATTATGGATATCTTTCAGGACACGCGTTCTATTGCTGAGCCATCTGGCGCACTCGCTGTGGCTGGAGTAAAAAAATACTTAGCCAACAACCCGATGGAAAATCAGCAACTCGTTGCCATCAATAGTGGTGCCAATATTAATTTTGATCGTTTACGTCATGTTGCTGAGCGCTCCGAAATTGGTGAGCGTCGAGAAGTCTTGTTTGCCACTAAAATTGATGAACAACCAGGCAGCTTCCAAAAATTCTGTAAAACACTGGGTGAACGAGGGATTACTGAATTTAATTATCGTTACGCTGATGACAAGCAAGCTCAGGTTTTTGTTGGTGTCAGAATGAACGGCCAGGAAGAAGAACGCCAACAATTATTTTCACAGCTGGATCAAGCTGGGTATGACTGGGTTGATTTCACTGATAATGAAACTGCCAAGTTACATGTACGTTATATGGTCGGTGGTCATGCCCCTCAGGTAGATAATGAACGTCTAATTCGTTTTGAATTTCCAGAGCGCCCAGGCGCCTTACTACGGTTTCTAACGCGCATTGGGCAGCGCTGGAATATCAGCCTTTTCCATTACCGTAATCATGGGGCTGATTATGGTCGTGTGCTGGTGGGCATTCAGGTGGGTGATGATTATAAACAGGAGTTCCAAATCTTTTTGGATACGCTTGGATACACTTACTGGGAAGAGACCGACAATCCTGCTTACGATCTGTTTCTGAAGTAATAAGGTAGCCACGGCAGTCATTTATGCTGCCGTGGCTTTGGGCTTTATTGATTGAGTTTGATACTGCCGCGAACGTTCACTGAAATTTCGTTACTGCCGCCGGCTAATGCAGCTGGTGCAGCTTTGACTCTCATATCCGCTGACATCATATTGGCGCGTTCCATCATTGGCATTGGGGTAAATGAATTACCATCAATGGATATGGACACAATTTCATAACCACTGCGATCAAATTCAGTGCTGATGAGTTGTGCTTTATCTTTGAATTTGCTGATAGCTTGTTTAAGTAAATCGGTTTTGACTTTTTCAGCACGATCGTCTGAGACCATAAACTGCATAGATTGAATATTGGCCAGTGTATTGATGTCCGCAATAAACTGACTCATTTGATCAAACTGGCGGGTTTCAAGCGTCAATTGCTGACTGACGCGCCAGCTGGCAATTTTGCCCTCATCATAAACGGGCTGCGTGGTGTAATTGGATGTTTCAGCTTGAATCGCATTGAAGTTTTTCACCGCATCCAGAACCAGCGCTGTTTTTTTGTTGACCATGTCAGTTAATTTGGCAGGGTCTTTTCCTTGTTCAAATACTTGTAAACGCGTTATAAGTTCATCATTTTCAACATTCATGCTGGCACTGGTATCGAGTGAGACTATACCCATTTGAGCAAGGTCTTCAGCAAAAGTGAGGGGGCTCATGGCTAAAAGCGAAATAAATGCCAAAGTGTGTTTCATAGGTCCTTCCTTAATTGAATAAAAATGCTGCGTCTTTTAAGACTAGCTCAAAAGCGTTAAGTTTTGATATATCATGCTGGCAATAATCAGTCGAAATTGATGGTGGCGTTGTATAAAACTCACCGTCTGTATTTCAGCATAGTTTACATAATCAAAAATTGAGGAACACAATGAAAGCAGAACAAAAAATCCTGCCTGATGCGACGAGTTTAATTAAAGCAGCCGCAGAACATTTTGTCAGTACAGCTCGATCAGCGATTGCAAAAAGAGGTGTTTTTTATGTGGCCTTGGCGGGTGGTTCAACACCTAAAGGCTTGTATGAAAAATTAGCTACCTCACCTTATTTAGAACAGATTGACTGGGCTAGGGTACATTTGTTTTTTGGTGATGAGCGTTGTGTTCCCGCTACTCACGATGACAGCAATTTTAAAATGGCGCGTCAGGCCATGATCGATTTAATTCCTATTCCAACAGAGAATGTGCATCGCATGCCAACTGAGAGTGGTGATGCGGCTGATGTCGCTGTTCATTATGCCGATACTATGAAATTTGTGATGAAAGATGCACCATTTGATTTAGTGCTGCTCGGATTGGGGCCTGATGGACATATTGCATCCTTATTTCCAGACACGCCTGCTTTAGATGTGACGGATACACTTACCACTCATCTTTATGTTGAGAAATTTGACTCATGGCGTGTGACTATCACCTATCCTGTTATTAATGCCGCACGTCAGGTGATTGTTTTCATCGCAGGAGAAGCAAAAGCGGCTATCGTAAGTGA
>NZ_DIAC01000103.1:68184-68365 GCF_002414625.1 Methylophaga sp. UBA5088
TGTATCAGGCTTACCTGTTCAGCGTTTGGCGCCTCAACACGATTATTATTGGTTTATGGATCAGGCGGCTGCAGGTAAGTAACCATGACACATGTGCTGGCTGTCGATGTAGGTGGGACTAAAACGCTATTTGAGTTATCCGATGCAAATGGCCAAGTGACCCATAAACTGAAATTAGACA
>NZ_DIAC01000103.1:68528-70119 GCF_002414625.1 Methylophaga sp. UBA5088
CTTTGATGCCATCCTGACGGCATTTATTGAACAGCTTCCTCAATCGTGTGTTATCAACATTGCTTGTGTCGCACTGGCGGGTCCGGTGAGTGGACAATATGGCCAAGTCACTAAGCTGCCCTGGAAGTTAGATGCCCGTGTCATTGAAAAGCAGTTTTCAATTGAAAGGGTCATACTTTGTAACGATTTCGAAGCAGTGGGTTATGGTATTGCGGGTTTAGCTGATAGCGAGGTTGAGACGTTACAAGCGGGTGAACCCAATCAGTCATATCCCCGTGTTGTATTAGGTGCTGGTACGGGATTAGGACAAGCTATTTTGATTCCGCAGGAGAATCAGTGGCAAGTTTTTGCAACAGAAGGCGGGCATGTTGATTTTGCCCCCTTAGATCGAACCCAACAGCTTTTCCTGGAGCATCTCCAGCAGCGACATGGTCATGTTTCTTATGATCGTATTGTTTGTGGAAGCGGGCTTGTCAGTCTCTATCATTTCCTACGGGACTATAAGCAAATTGATGAAAATAACGCGTTACGTCTGGCGATGGTAAACAGTGATGCCGCATCGGCTATCAGCCAGTTCGCCATAGAAAAGAATGATATTTTGGCAAATGAAGCCTTAGATATGTTCGTACGTATTTACGCTGCTCAAGCTGGTAATTTAGCGCTGACCACATTGGCTCGAGGGGGCGTTTATCTGGTGGGTAATATTCTGCTGAAAAATATTGCCAAGTTCAGAGCGCCATCATTTATCAACAGTTTTGTTGAAAAAGGCCGCATGACAATGTTGATGGAGCAGATACCGGTTCATATCGTGCTTGATGATGAAGTCGGGCTAAAAGGTGCTCGCTTCTTAGCACAAAAAGCCATGTATAATTAACATATGAATGAACATAATAACGATATTTCAGTTGATGTAGAAACCACCTACCTGGATGAAGAATCTGATCCAGAAAAAGCACGCTATTTGTTTGCTTATACCATCACCATTAAGAATCAGAGTCAGTCATCGGCCAGATTATTGTCCCGTTATTGGAAAATTACCGGTGGTGATGGTCATGAGCAGGAAGTGGAAGGGGATGGTGTGGTAGGTCTGCATCCTTATCTTGCACCTGAGCAGGAATTCACTTACACCAGCGCAGCAATGTTGGATACACCTGTCGGTATGATGCAAGGTCATTACAAGATGCTGGGAGATAACGGTGAGCGATTCGAAGTCAATATTCCGGCATTTACCCTAGCTGTTCCACGCACGCTACATTGATTGTCTTCTGAGCTTTTCAGAATGCTGACAAGCAATAAAGAGAAAGTCGTCTGGCTAAGTTTAGTTTCAATAGCTTTGCTTGTTTCTGCTATTGATCCAGTGGCAGACCGGTTGACCTGGTTTATGGAAACCGTGCCCGTGATGATAGCCATACCCATATTGCTTATCACTCACAGACAGTTTCCCCTGACGATTATTTCCGTTCGAGCGATCAGTCTCTTTGCTTTTATATTAATTGTGGGTGGTTATTACACTTACGCAGAAAATCCATTGTTTGAATGGATTCAACAAACGTTTGATCTAGCCCGCAATCATTATGATAGGTTGGGTCAT
>NZ_DIAC01000103.1:70257-70530 GCF_002414625.1 Methylophaga sp. UBA5088
CATTATGATAGGTTGGGTCATTTTATCCAGGGCGTGGTACCGGCTCTGTTATCCCGCGAAATATTATTACGAACTTCACCACTGCAACGCGGCAAGTGGTTATTTTTTATAGTGTGTTCCATCAGTCTTGCCATCAGTGCTTGTTATGAATTTGTGGAGTGGGCGGCTGCAGTGATTAATGCCCAGGCTGCAGAAGCTTTTCTGGGAACACAAGGTGATAACTGGGATACACAATGGGATATGTTCTTGGCTTTAAACGGCAGCCTATTTGCT
>NZ_DIAC01000103.1:70685-70982 GCF_002414625.1 Methylophaga sp. UBA5088
TGCAGCCTATTTGCTCAATGGTTTTTTGCTCGCATCCAAGATCGTCAATTGGGTGCGTTACTGCCCTGACCGTCGGCACACTCCGGTAGAATTTTTGCCACACACCGTGCCATCAATCCATATAGCGTTGTCTAATTTAGTCGTGAGAGTAATGGCACCGCTGATATTAGCATTAGTTAGATCAGCATACGATAAGTCCGCATTCGATAGATCTGCTTCGACTAAATCCGCTTCTCGCAGGTTAGCACCTTTAAGATCAGCATTATTTAATTGGCTATAACTCAAATTTGCTTTACG
>NZ_DIAC01000006.1:0-3163 GCF_002414625.1 Methylophaga sp. UBA5088
TAGCTATCGATTTGATGGCTGATATTGAGTTGAGTAAAAGAAGGTAGCTTATGATTCCAAGTACCTATGACGAGTGGTACGTATGCATTGTTGGTGAGTGCAAAATTGAACTTAACCAAAATTACATCAACGAACGGTTATCTATTTTGACTAATGATACGTTAGAAGAAACACGTATCTTCAGGAAAAAATATGGTGATAAACATTGGCGTGATGTGATTGGTTGGTTTAATCGCGCTAAGCAAGAGAACGCTTAATTCTAACTATAGAGTGGGAGATAAGATGAAAAAGAAAGTATTGGCCCTGGCCCTGGGCTGTGTTCAGCTGTTCCCGGTTTTTGTTTTTGCTGCAGAACGTATTGAGCATGAATCTCATGTTCACGGGCTTGTGGATATGACGGTGGTAATTGAACAGGATAAAGTGAATATTAGTCTGGATTCACCGGCAATGAACATGGTCGGCTTTGAACATAAAGCCGAATCAGAACATGATGTAAACAAAGTGCGTGAAGTGGAGGCAACGCTAAAGGATATACCGCAATTATTTGCCTTTAAGGGCGGTGGTTGTGAAGTGGATGATATGGCGGTGGATGTGTCCGGGCTGATAGCCTCTGATGAACATGAACATGAACATGAACATGAACATGAACATGAACATGAAAATCATCATGCAGATTTGGAAGCGCAATACCAGTTTATTTGTGGCAGCACGGAGAATTTAAGTGAGATTGATGTCTTGCTGCTACAAAAATTTCCAGCAATAGAACGTATCAATGCTGAGTGGATCAGTAATAACAAGGCCGGTGTGGCCAAACTGACTCAGGGTAACTCGTCTATTTCTTTAGATTAGTTATCTTCTGTGTAGGGCTCAATGCTATTGATTTCAATTGTGTATGCCGATGTCGCCACCTCATTTTCAGTCAGGCTGATATGGATTGTCCCTGTCAGCCAATATGCCGCGTAAAGACTTTCTTGAGAGAATCCTTTGTCATATTTGGCATAAATAATCTGATTCGGTGGCGGCGGTGGCGCATGAATACAGGCACCAAAGAAGGGCACCAGGAAAAATTCAGTCACCCGGTACTGACTATCAAATTCAATGGGTACGATGAATCCGGGTAGGCGAATTTTTTGTTTATCAAAGGCATCAACCACTTTGGTTGAAACCAGTGCTTGTTGATATTTATCATCAGCAGCTGTTTCCAACGCAAGTTGTAATTGGCTACTGATCTGATCTTCAAAGCTGCCATCTTCAATCTCATTGAGATATTCAGGTGGGTTCGATAAAGCTTCCAAGTCATCTTTGGGCATTAGTTCGATCCAGTCGATGGTACGGTACTCATCAGCCACTAAGGTCTGAGTAAAGAAAACCATAACAAAGAAAAGGCATGTCGATATGTGTTTGAAAAATAGCATTTGATATGAAACCAACGTAAAAAATATGAATGATATGCTATATCAGTTAGAGCGAATTGTGGTGACTATATGACGGTGTCTATCAAGAATTTACAATTTCAGTACAAGGCTAATACAAAGCCGACGCTGAGTATACCCGACTGGCAGATTCAGACAGGGGCGTCTGTTTTCCTATACGGACCCTCAGGTCATGGTAAGTCCACATTACTCAATATTTTGGCCGGTATTTTACCTTGCAAACAGGCAGAAATTGAGATTGGTGGTCAGCGTTTAGACAAGATGTCAGCGCGTCAACGCGATAGATTTAGGGCGCGTCACATTGGCTATGTTTTCCAGCAGTTTAATCTGATTAATTACCTGAATATCATTGATAATATTAAGCTCGCTGCTGACGTTGCCCACAAAAAAGTCAGTCGGCATGACATCAGCATGTTACTGACTGCTCTGCAAATACCAGAATCCGTGTGGCAGCATCCAGCAGCGCAATTGAGTATTGGTCAGCAACAGCGTGTCGCTATCGCTCGGGCACTCATTAAGCAGCCTGAATTTTTGTTAGTTGATGAGCCCACATCGTCCCTGGATAAGAATAATCGTGATTCTTTCATGCAGCTGTTGATGAGACATTGTGAGGATAGAAAGGTGACGCTGTTATTTGTCAGCCATGATGAGTCTTTACAACGCTTTTTCGATCATAGTGTTTCTCTTGAATCACTTAACCAGGTGTAATGTCTATGTTTTTACGCTTAGCCACTCAGAGTCTTTGGCATAGAAAAAGCTCTGTTATTGTCGCTTTTCTCGCTATTACAATCAGCGTATTTATTTTGTTGGCTGTTGAACATATCAGGCATCAGGTCAAACAGAACTTCAACAGTACGATTTCAGGTGTGGACCTGATTGTCGGGGCGAGAACCGGCGATATTAATTTATTGTTGTATTCCGTCTTTAGAATTGGGGATGCAACGCAAAATATAGATTGGCAGAGCTATCAGAATATTAGTCAGCAAAAAGGTGTGGCCTGGTCAGTGCCCATCTCGCTTGGCGATTCCCATAAGGGATATCGGGTGCTAGGCACCAACAAGGACTATTTTACTTATTTCAAATACGGCCAGAGACAGGCTCTGGAATTTGCTCAAGGTCGGGCTTTCGATGGGGTATTTGATGTGGTTATTGGCGCTGATACCGCTAGACAGTTGGGCTATAAGATTGGTTCTAAGGTTATTTTGGCTCACGGTACGGCCCAAAACAGTTTTAGCCTGCATGATGACACGCCTTTTACCGTGGTGGGTATTTTAGCCGCTACTGGTACACCTGTTGATCGTTCGCTGCATATCAGTTTGGGCGCCATGGAAGCCATTCATATGAATTGGAAAAATGGCATTAGATTACCAGGCAAAACTGTCAGCCTTGACGAACTCACAGAGCAAGATTTGCAGCCAAAGACCATCACAGCATTTATGTTGGGGCTGAAAAATAAAATCACCACTTTTCACCTGCAAAGAGAAATCAATAATTATCAGCCTGAAGCTTTATCTGCCATCATTCCTGGCGTCACGCTCTCACGGTTATGGCAAATGCTGTCCAGTGTGGAAATAGCTTTATCACTGATCTCATTGATGGTGTTGGTTGCTGCCTTACTGGGGCTGGCCGCGATGTTGTTGTCTTCTATAAGAGAAAGACTCAGAGAGATCGCCGTATTAAGAGCTTTAGGTATTGGGCCTTGGCGCATTTTATTATTGATTGAACTCGAA
>NZ_DIAC01000007.1:0-4095 GCF_002414625.1 Methylophaga sp. UBA5088
GCTAAAGCCACCAGAACCTTATATCGTTGGCTGTTTTCAGGTTTGTACTTAGATGAATTGATGACCCGACTGACTCTATTTCTGTGGCCAATCACATTAAGACCAGAAACCAGAGTGGAATCTAACAATCAGCCACTTAGCAAGGAGACTTCATGAATACTGTGAATCAGTCATTGTCTGGACTCAGCGTCGAACATACCGCTGCCATCCATCAAGCGAGTTCATATATTGCTCCAAACTGGCCATTGGATCGGTTCATTGCGGTCAATGCTTTATGGGAATTTCGTGAGCAAACGATCGAGTCGGCTTCAGCCAGAATAGGGGCATTACAAGGTCTGAACACAACGATGTCAGCTGACTATTACCTCGGCTTGTTTCAACAAGGCCAAATCAGTGAGTCGGCATTACTCGAATCTGCTAAGACATATGGTGTCAACACGGCGACAGTTGATGAATTGAAGGCCTCACTTGAACATCCACAGCCCGATGCAGCATTGAGCATCGCCGAAATTGCGGATTTAAGCCGTGATCATCACAAAATGCGTTGGCAGGATGAAATTGTTCACCAGATCAGTCAGTTTTGTGGTGAGTTTGTGAATCAGGAGCCAGAGACTTTCGATCATCTCTATTCTGCCTGGTTGGATTTCACTCGTCATGATTACGGCATGTCACTACTGATGGGTGAGAAAAAACTGCGCCACGCCTTCACTCAGCTGCCTGATGACCTGGAAAGTTTGTTTGCCCAAGCGGTTGCTGAGTTGGAATTGACGCCGCAGCAGCTCGAGTTATATGCACATAAGTTATTGATGTGTATTAATGGCTGGGCCAGTTATTTTGCCTGGCAACGCTGGGAAAACCGCCTCAATAGTCAACAGACCGCCTGTGTAGAAGCGCTGCTTGCTATCAGAATCGCTTGGGATTTAATTATCTGGCGTCAGTTAAAAAGCAAGCCTGGACAGGTTGAATTTAAGGCATTAAAACAACAGTGGGAGCATCAAAAAGAATCTCTGATGTCACGTATAGCCGCCCATCATGAATATGCCTGTCATTATTGGGTTTGGGCTTATGCTGCAGAACTGACTTACCAACAACAACTACAGAAAACACTAACCCAAACACCTAAGCCGCTTGATTCAAGACCGGTCTTACAAGCCGCATTTTGTATTGATGTACGCTCTGAACGTATTAGACGCAATCTTGAATTACAGAGTGATGCTATTCAAACCATTGGCTTTGCAGGTTTCTTTGGCTTACCTATCACCTATCAACCCGCCAAGACACAGGTTAAGCGTCCACAACTGCCAGGACTGATTGCGCCGTCAGTGAAAGTGAGTGAGCAAACACCCAACCATAAAAAGTTGACCAAAGTCAGTAATGCAAGTACCTGGAAAAACTGGGCCAGTTCACCGGTATCTTCATTCACCATGGTAGAGACCATGGGTTGGACCTACGCTTATAAACTGATAAAAGATAATTTCTTTAGCAAGAAAAAAGAAAAACTAATTGATGAGTTTACTCACCATCATCAATGGCACATAAGCCATAACCATGCTGAGCTAAGCTTGTCTGAGAAAGTCAATATGGTTACGGGTGTACTCAAAGGCATGGGCCTGACCAACACCTTTGCATCAACCATTTTACTGCTAGGTCACGGTAGTGAAAATCGCAATAACTTGCATGCATCAGGTCTGGATTGTGGTGCTTGCTGTGGTCAAAGTGGGGAAGTGAATGTCCGTGTTTTAACCAGCCTGTTAAATGATCCCGCTGTCAGAACAGAGCTGCACAAAGCGGACATCCACATTCCTGAAAACACACGCTTTATATCTGGATTACATAACACCACAACGGATGAAATCGTCTGTTTTGATGCATTAAATAATGCTGACATTGATACTTGGTTAGAACAGGCTTCTAAACAAACCCGTCGCGAACGCATTCAGTTAATGGATGCAGGCTTAAAGGACCTGGATGATGTTGCATTAGAAAAGTCGCTAAAAGACAGAGGTAAAGATTGGTCAGAAGTTCGTCCTGAATGGGGCTTAGCGAATAATGCCTCATTTATTGTAGCACCGCGTGAGCGTACGCGTGGACTGGATTTACAGGGCCGTTCCTTTTTGCATGACTATGACTGGCACAGCGATGCCGAGTTTGCATTACTGGAGCAAATTATGACGGCACCGATGATTGTGACTCAGTGGATCAATATGCAGTACAACTTATCGGTCACAGATAATACATTTTTTGGTAGTGGCAATAAGCTGCTACACAATGCCGTCGGCCAGCATATCGGTGTGTTTGAAGGGAATGGGGGGGACCTGCGAATTGGTCTTGCGATGCAATCCATCCATGACGGTGAGAACTGGCGTCATCATCCATTGAGAATTAGTGTGTATATTGCTGCGCCAAAACAAGCGATTGAAAATGTGATTGCCAAGCATCAAACCGTACGCGACCTTGTCGACAATGGCTGGTTGTTTCTTGTGCACTGGTCTGATGACAATACTTTCGAACGCTATCAAAAATCAGGTTGGAAGTACATTGACTAAGTAGCTGACATGGATAACAGAATGAGACAGTTAGGCTATCGACTGTTTCATTCTGAATCAGTCAGTTTATTCGCGATCAGTTGATCTTTTCTGAGTTGAAACTTCCTCCAGTCAGCGTTGGCTAAAGTTAAAAGAGGAGAGAGTATGAGAATTGAAAAGTTATCGTTTGTCGTGTGTTTATGTCTGCTTTTTGGCTTCAACACCGCTCATGCACAGAAAGACGAAAAATCTGATGTGCTCCTGCTTGGCTTCGAGTTACGTGGTGATGATACGGTTCAGTCATTACAAGAACATGATGCCGAGGTAATAGAAACATCTAATCAGTATTTACAAGAAACTCTGAATAATGACACTTCGTTTGAGGTTATTGATACGCCAGAATCACAGGCATTACTGGCTGAAGCAAGGCAGAAGTTTAACCTTGAAAGGTGTAATGGTTGCGAGTTTGATCTTGCTGAAAAAGTCGATGCCAGATACGTGGTGGTGCCATGGGTATTTCGTATGAGTGTGTTGATTCAGACACTTTATATAGAAGTCCGTGATGTAAAAACGCAAAACACCGTTCTGCGTGTTGTGCGTGACTATAGAGGCAATACGGAGAAAGCCTGGCAAAGAGCGATTGATAGTGCCGTGCTTGAAATCAACGAGTCTTATCAATAAAACAACCTTATTTATCGTGCTTGTCTCATCACAGCAAGTTTCAGTAAAGCTGCTACTGACATGGCATCTACGATGTCGCCGTTCATGGCCATTTCAATGGCTGTGTCTACTGAGACCTTTATTAATTCGATATCTTCAGTCTCTTCGAGTTCTTGCTCACCGGCTGTCAGTCCTGTCGCCAGGAAAATATAAGCTTTTTCGTCGGTCACTGAGTTGGAGGTGCGTAACTCCATCAGTGGCTGCCAGTCTGTTGCCGTAAACCCTGTTTCTTCTTTGAGTTCTCTTTTTGCCGCTTCCAGAGGGTGTTCATCCAGTGGGCCACCACCTTCCGGAATTTCGATGGTGGTTTCATTATTTGGATAACGACTTTGTTTGACTAACCAAGTATGATCATTGTCATCAATGGCGATGACGCCAATGGCATGAGACTTGAAGTGGACGACACCATAAATTCCTTCACTGCCATTCGGTCTGATCACTTCTTCATGGCGAATTTGAATCCATGGGTTGTCATAAGGTATTTGCTGGGATGTCTGAACCCAGCCGCCAATTTTTGTTTTTGTCATAAATATTTTTTTCTTTAATTAAAGAAAGAGAAAAAATACTACTTTAGTACTATACTTTTTTAGTTGTGGTGGTTATATAATTTAAGTAATCACATAAAGGAAGATTCAAATGCGTTTGTCAAAACTTGCCATGGTTGGAGTAGTGACTCTTAGTGTTAATCAGTTAGCTTACGCTGATGCTGTTGAAATAGACGCCATGTCTCTTCTTAATCAATACAACCTTATTACTAGTGGCAATGTCATTAGTACCTCTGAAATAGATGGTAACGCATTAATCGGTGGCAATGTTAACGGTGGTATGTACAACATGCATTCCACGTCAA
>NZ_DIAC01000007.1:4232-5406 GCF_002414625.1 Methylophaga sp. UBA5088
TTAACTGTCGGTGGTGACCTCAAGGGTAATGTACAAACTAAAGGCAAAGGCCTTAATATCGGTGGTGATGTGTCTGGCTCACTCACCATTAATGATGGTGGTGATGCGTATATAAACTCAGTCTCAGGAACTGTTCGAAACCTCGCTAATGGTAATGGTTCAACCTCTGTGGTTGGTAATGTTTCAGGCACTGTAGAGACTAATGGTGGTAATACTATCTTCGGTGGTACTAACACAGGAACAGTCAAAGCAAACGGTAGTGGTACGGTTATCAATCAACCGGTATCAGTCCCTTTTGATCCAGCTGCTGCAGCAGCAAATGCGGTGAACACATTAGGTCAGTTCTCTAACCAGTTAGCAGGTACTGATTTTAATAGTAACTACACAATTACCGGTGGCAAAGTCACGTTTAATGCGACACCGAATACCGATGGATTAGCGGTGTTTAATATTAACGATGGTGAAAGCTTTTTTACTAGTGTGAATGAGTTTGCATTCAACATCGGTAGTGCAACCAGCATTTTGTTTAATGTGTTTGATGACGCACTTTCTGGGTACGATATCAGCGTGAATTTCCTGGCCAACTCAGCAGTGGATTTAGCTGACATACTGTTATGGAATTTTACCGATGCAGACAGTCTTCACATTACCTCACAATTCGGCGGTAGCATTTTAGCATTGGGTACAGATGTTGTTACTCACGGGAATATTGAAGGCACCTTAGCTGCAAAAACCCTAAACCAGAACGCTGAAATTCACTCACAACCTTCAGGTTTTGTGCCGCCTTCAGCTGTACCCGTTCCTGCGGCTGCCTTTTTATTCGCTCCCGCTTTACTGGGCTTCTTAGGCCTACGTCGCAAAGCGAATACTGTAAAAGCCTCTGTTTAAGTCACACTTTCAGCGATACAAAAAAGCCACCTGAATGGGTGGCTTTTTTATGTTTGGAATATCGTTATTATTGTCTTTCTAATGTTGCACAACCCGCTGTGGCATGTTCCCAAGTTTCAACATAGCAAGTACCGATTGTATTCTCTCCGAGAATTCGACCATGAACATAACCTTGGCTTGGTGTTGATACCCAGGTAAAGGCAGTATTATCAGGATAAATCACACCAAAAAAGTTTTTGGTGCCGTCAGCATAGGTAAAAGTGCCACGAAAACGTCGATCCTGTTG
>NZ_DIAC01000007.1:5497-7693 GCF_002414625.1 Methylophaga sp. UBA5088
CTGTTGTTCCGTAATGGTGACAGTTTTATCGTTCCAGGTTTTATAGCCTTTTTCATCTGAGACGGTAAGATTGACACCACTCCATGTACCGACCAGGTTTGGAATGTGTTTGGTTTTCACTTCAGTGGTGTAGTAATAATAAGCAATACCTGCAGTGTTCACTAATACAAGCAACCATAGTAGAAATTGTGTTGCTGTAATGCCAGCTTGTCTTCTTTTCATTGTTATTTCTCTCTCTAATTGGACATTCGTCAAGCGATAGTCATTATATGTAGATGAATTAATTCGTGTTAGCGCACGAATACACCTCTTTTTTTACATGTTCTCGTAATTGCCGAGGCGATAGACCAAACTGGGATTTAAAGACACGACTGAAGTGGGCCATGTCATTAAACCCTGCTTCCAGAGCAAGCTCAGTAATCGTCTGATGCATAGATTGCTGATGGTGTAATCGCCGATACACTCTGTTTAAGCGTTGTTGGGTGACATAACGCATTAAGGAGGTGTTTTCAGTTTGAAAGAGATGATTGATATATCGCACTGAAAAACCGACAGCATTGGCAATGATGGTTGGAGATAAATCAGGGTGATGACAATGATTATCTATATAGCGCTTAATATGAAACAGAGTCGTGTTTTGAGATCGAGATAACTCAACTGACTGGGGTGAGAGTTGATTAAGCGATAGAGTAAGCATATCAATCAAGGGATCAAACATAGACTGGAAGGATAGCGTGTCTAATGTAGTTAATTGTGAAGCGAATGTTTGCAGCGTGTGTGAGGTTACCGCGCCAATACCTGATGTGACTGATATTTTCTTTGCTGTTAGCTCACTTACATGACTAAGCCTTTGTTTGAGGTAGTCACGGGGAATAGAAATTATCACTTTTGATGCTGGTTCAGGCATGGTAATACGATGCCATTGGGTCGCATCGTATAAGGTCATTTCGCCTTTTTCCAGAAACACTTCGCGTCCATCTTGTTCAAGTTTATATCGCCCCTCGGTCAGCATAACGGCAAAATAGTTATCTTGACTGAGTTGTGTTGGCTCTCTGGATAAACGCTCTATTTGCAACGGCTGAGTTTTGATAGGAGAAAATCGTGTGCCATATAACCACGGATAGATGACCATATCATTGAATACAGGCTCATCAGCAATTTGACTCACATCCACATTGGCATATTCTCGTCCAATGATTTCTTTCAACCAGTTCAGCCTCTGTGAGCTCGGTAAATCATCAGTACAGAAACGCTGACCTTGCAATGTGGAAAGCTGGCTATTCATCTTTATCTCTCTTTTATTGACCATCACCTTCTCGGTCAAGTTATTGCGCCGTTTCAAACAAGACGTCTTTTTGTATAACTGGATAATAACATAGGAAAAATACAATAAATGCAGGAGAGAGATATGCAAAATACGTCAGCGTCATCCACAAATATTGTTATGCTTCGGGGGGCATGTTTATGGATATTGATGGCTTTATTGTTAGCCTGGTGTCTGGTGGGGTTATATAACCAGCTGGGTTTTTTACAAACCTTGATTCCCGGATCACCTAAGCGGGTGTTACAAGCACATCTCGATTTTCTGATTATGAGTGCCTTGATTTTAGGCTTTTATGCGGCCAAGGTAGCTCTACCATGGCATGTACGCTGGTCAATGGTGGTGGGTGCGTTTACTAACTCCAGCCTATTTTTAATGTATGCACTGTTTCCGGTACTCGACCCTTTACATGATACCTTCAATCCTGATGTGACTGGGGCAGGGGTGTTTACCTTTTATTTGTATTCCAGTCTGCTGATGACCAGCTACGGTTTTGGTAAAGGGGCTGTGATTATTCTGAAATCCACGCTCACTGAAAAAACAGAGTCACAATGAGCTAGTAATTAAGCAAAAAAAGTCACTGACTTTTTTTGAGAGTCAGTGACTTTTCTTACCACCATTTCGACTGGCACTGTGGTTATCTTTTTTGCCACGTCCCGAACCAGATTTGTTACCACCACCAGACTCTTTATTGACGGTTGCCCAGGCTATACTTTCAGCTTCCTCTTCTGAGACTCCTTGTTCTTTATAACTTTCTTCTATGTGCTGAGCTTTACGTTTTTGTTTATCTGTATATTTTTCTTTACTACCTTGCGCCATGATTTCACTCCATTAAAAATAGAAACATGTTCACAAGAGGTGACAGTGGGGGTAAA
>NZ_DIAC01000016.1:0-8426 GCF_002414625.1 Methylophaga sp. UBA5088
CTTCAGAAAATGAACCGTTTAGTGTGGGTCAACCCATTCCATCTGTGGAAGCAAAAATAGGTGACAATGCCGAGCTTTTGGTCAAAAGCCCTGGCAATATGTTGGGTTACTGGAATAACCATAAAGCAACAGCGAATACCATTGATGCTGAAGGCTGGTTACATACAGGGGATCAAGCGCGTATAGCTGAGAGTGGACATATCTTCATTACCGGCCGAATTAAAGACATTCTGGTATTGAGTAATGGTGAGAAGGTCTCGCCAGTGGATATGGAAATGGCTATCACTCGTGATGAGTTATTTGAACAGGCCCTGGTAGTGGGTGAAGGCAAGCCTTTTCTCTCTGCACTTGTTGTCTTGAATGCAGAACAGTGGCTTCAACTTGCACAAAGGTTGAAGCTAGATGCAATGAATAAAAATAGCCTTACTGATAAAAGCCTGCAACAACATATCATTCAGAGGTTCAGAGGCTTGTTACATGACTTTCCTGCCTATGCCAAGATTCGCCGGGTGCATCTCACTCTCTCACCTTGGACAATAGAAAATGGCATGCTAACGCCAACCATGAAAATAAAACGTGCAAAACTTGTTGAGGCCAATCAACAACTTATTGATGGGTTTTATCAGAACTAAGCTTATTTATTTTTGAGGTTAAACTCAGGAAGAATTCGCATGATAGCCTCTACAGTATGAAATGATCCGAATATCAAAATCCGATCATCTGTTTCTGCCTTCTGTAAGGCATGTTGGTAGGCATCATTCACGGTGGTGTAACAGTTATAATTATCAAGCTCGGATGAAGATATTGCTTTTGCTGCCAGAGACTCAGCATCCATACCTCGGTCACCATCCAATCCTGCAAAAAACCAATGTGTAATATCCTTTTGCAGGATCTGGATAACCGACTGACAATCCTTATCTTTCAGCATAGCTAACACAGCATATGTTTTACCTTTACAGTTTCGCTGTGAAAGTAATTTGTGAAGGTTTTCAGCCCCTTGCTGATTATGTGTTACATCAAGGATAAGCGTCACATTGTCACGATTGATCTCTTGAAATCTGCCAGCCAGATTGACATGCTTCAGTCCATTTAAAATAGCCGTATCGGTGATGGTTAATCCCTGCTCTTTCAACAACTCACAAACCTGCACGACGGCTGCGGCATTTTGTATCTGGTAATCACCCACTAAGGCAGGATAAGGTAATACTCTGGCTTCATTTCCAGTAGCTTGCCAGCTCCAGCTATCCTCATTCAATTGTGAATACTGATACGACTCACCTGCTTTGTATAAAGGCGCATTTTGTTTCCGGGCATGTTCGAGCAGACTACTGGGAGGCACTGTCTCTGAACAGACAACGGGCGTCATAGGGCGAATAATGCCCGCCTTTTCATAAGCGATTTTCTCACGCGTATCGCCTAACCAGGCGGTATGATCGAGCCCAATTGGGGTAATAAGCGCGATATCTGTATCAAACAAATTGACAGCATCCAAACGCCCTCCCATACCGACTTCAAGGACGGCAATATCCACTTTTTCAAGCCTGAAGATTTCCGCCGCGGCCAGTGTGGCAAACTCAAAATAAGTGAGTGAAATGTCACCACGTGCTTCATCGATACGAGCAAAGGCATCACAAATCTGTTGGTCTGAGCAGGGTTGGCCGTTGATAGCTATACGTTCGTTATACGCTAGCAGATGTGGCGAAGTATAGGTCCCAGTTTTATAACCGGCCGCCATCAGAATGCTACTGGTCATAGCAACTGAGGAACCTTTACCGTTAGTACCAGCAATCGTCACCAATTTGAATGGTAACTTTGTCTGCCCTTGCATGTTTTGCCATACAAGAGCGATACGATCTAAGCCTGGATCAATTTCAGTGAAGTGTAATTTTTCCTGCCACGCCAACCATTGTGGCAATGTGCTGAACCGCATACAGTTCTATGCTGCACGATGCTGAAGCATGCTGAGGATATTGGATAATCTATCTCGCATTTGACGACGATCAATAATCATATCAATCGCACCATGTTCCAACAGAAACTCTGCTCTTTGAAAGCCTTCCGGGAGTGTTTCACGGACGGTTTGCTCAATAACACGTGGACCAGCAAAACCAATAAGCGCATTAGGTTCAGCCACATTGATATCACCGAGCATCGCTAAACTCGCAGATACACCACCCATTGTCGGATCAGTCATGACTGATACAAATGGAATGCCTGCATTACTTAACTGAGTCAGGATCGCACTGGTTTTAGCCATTTGCATTAAAGACAATAAGCCTTCTTGCATGCGCGCACCACCACTCGCAGAAAAACAGACCAACGGAATATTATTTTTCAGCGCGACTTTGGCTGCTCGAACAAATTTTTCACCTACGACAGATCCCATCGATCCAGCCATAAAGTTAAAATCAAAACTGACTGCAACTAATGGTAAACCATTGACTCTACCTTGCATTGCCAACAAAGCATCGTTTTCGCCTGTTGTTCGTTGTGCTTGGGTAAGACGATCTTTATAGCGTTTACTGTCTTTGAACTTCAGTGTGTCGACAGGTTTAACTTCAGCGGCGATTTCTTTACGGTCTTCTTCATCCAGAAAGCTTTCCAGCCGTGTTCTGGCATTAATGCGCTGGTGATGATCACACTTAGGACATACCATCAAATTACGTTCAAGTTCTGCACGGTAAAGTACATTGTCACAGCTTGGACATTTACACCAGACACCTTCTGGCACTGAACGACTTCGCACAGTTGTACGAATTTTGGATGGGAGTAATCTTTCAAACCAACTCATTTTGTCACCTTCGTTATTTTTATGCTTTTGCTAAATCACGCGCATTGATGGCATGGCGCATTTCAGCTAACAGACCTGCAACTGCAACTGGCAGCTCTTCAAGTCGTTGTGCATGTTCTTCGATGCACTTAACCAGAGTACTACCTACTACCACCGCATCGGCAATCTCGGCAACTGCTGCTGCAGACTTACCATCACGGATACCAAAACCAACACCTAGCGGTAAATCCGTTCTTTCACGCAGCATACTGAGTTTATCATTGACTTCTGTCACGTCTAGCGAAGCCGAGCCGGTCACCCCTTTAATGGAAACATAATAAATGAATCCACGCGCAAAAGAAGCAATCATTGACATACGTTCTGCCGATGTCGTTGGTGCCACCAAGTAGATGGTATCAATATCATGCTGATCCATGATCTCACGAAACTCAACTGATTCTTCGGGAGGTACGTCAACAGTTAATACCCCATCAACACCTGCTTCTTGAGCAAGTTTAGCAAACTCTGCATATCCCACAGCTTCAATAGGATTCGCATAGCCCATTAAGACGATGGGTGTTTCTGTGTTTTTCTCACGAAACTTTTTCACCATTGTCAGCACAGATTTGATGCTGACATCGTTCTTAAGCGCTCTTTCACATGCTTTTTGGATGACAGGACCATCACTCATCGGGTCAGAAAAAGGGATACCAAGTTCAATAATATCGGCACCTGCATCGACCAGCGCATGGAGCAATGGCACGGTTACCCAAGGTTCAGGATCGCCGGCAGTAATATAGGGAATAAGTGCTGTTTGACCATCTGTCTTCAGTTTCTCAAAGCACTGACTTATACGACTCATTATGACTTCCTTAGAATTTTAATCCAGCCATGGCGGCAACGGTATGCATATCTTTGTCACCACGCCCTGACAGGTTAACTACTATTGTTTGCTCTGGAGACATGGTCGGTGCCAATTTTTTCACATAGGCCAACGCATGGCTTGACTCAAGTGCAGGAATAATACCTTCGGTGCGTGTAAGCTCATGGAAAGCAGTTAACGCCTCTTCATCAGTTACCGACACATAATTTGCTCGACCAATATCTTTCAACCAAGCATGCTCAGGGCCCACACCTGGATAGTCCAGTCCAGCTGAAATTGAATGCGTTTCTACGATTTCACCATTGTCATCTTGCATCAGATAAGTACGGTTTCCATGTAAAACACCTGGTCTTCCCGCAGAAAGTGGTGCTGAATGCTGACCTGTTTCAATCCCATGTCCAGCGCCTTCCACACCATGCATTTCAACAGACTCATCTTCGATGAATGGATGAAACAGACCAATCGCATTAGAACCGCCACCAATACAAGCAACCAATGCATCTGGTAGTTTGCCATTGATATCCAGCATTTGCTGCTTCGCTTCACGTCCAATAATAGATTGAAAATCTCTTACCATAGCAGGATAAGGATGGGGGCCAGCAACAGTACCTATGATGTAAAATGTATCATCGACATTGGTCACCCAATCACGTAGCGCTTCATTAAGCGCATCTTTTAATGTGCGTGAGCCTGATTCCACCGGCACCACTTGTGCACCGAGCAGTTTCATTCTATATACATTCTGAGCCTGACGTTCAACATCTTCTGCGCCCATGTAAACAATACATTCCAAGCCCATTCTGGCAGCGACCGTTGCTGTCGCCACACCGTGTTGACCAGCGCCTGTTTCAGCGATGATGCGGTTCTTACCCATACGCTTGGCTAATAAGGCCTGACCGATAGTATTGTTAACTTTGTGCGCGCCAGTATGATTGAGATCTTCACGTTTCAAATAAATTTGAGCGCCGCCTAACTTCTGTGTCCAATTCTCGGCGAGATAGAGAGGTGATGGACGCCCTACAAAGGTGCTCAGGTCTTTGTCCATTTCTGCCAGAAAATTGGGATCGTTACGATATTGCTCATAAGCTTGTTGAAGCTCATATATCGCACCCATAAGCGTCTCACCAACAAACCGACCTCCATAAGGTCCGAAATGTCCACGCTCATCAGGGAATGTTTTGTAATAATCGTGAATATGCTCTTTAAGCATTTGCCACCTCTCTCATAAAAGTGCTGATCTTTTCATGACTTTTTATCCCCTTATCACTTTCAACGCCACCACTGACGTCGACTGCATAGGGCTGCACTTGATGGATAGCCTGCAACACATTAGATGCATGTAGACCACCCGCTAAAATAATGGGTTTATCAATACGACTGATCTGAGACCAGTCAAATGTTTTGCCTGTTCCACCAGGTAAGCCTGGTTGATAGGTATCAAGAAGTAACGCCGAAGCTGTTGAATAGTCGTCAGCTACTTCTTGAAGATTTACACCATCTCGCATTCTTACCGCTTTGAGATATGGCATCTCAAATTGGTGACAAAAATCAGGGCTTTCATCACCATGGAACTGAAGTATATCAACCGATAACTCGTCAAGACAGCGTGAAACCAGGTCTTTATCAGGGTCAACAAAGAGTGCCACTTTTGAAACAAATGGCGCCAAATTAGCTGTAATCGTGTTTGCCTGCGCAAAAGATATGGCTCTTGGGCTTGGAGGATAAAATACTAAGCCAATCGCATCAGCTCCAGATTCTGCTGCAAAATCAGCATCTTGCTGACGAGTTATGCCGCATATTTTTACTCGGGTTCTCATCTGTTTCTATGGTTACTCTTAAATAGAGCTGTTACTTTACCAGAGCACCGGAAAAGCTGACACTGCCGGGATTGAATATTGCTCTGGATAACGAACATCCACCAGATATAACCCCTCTGCTGGCGCAGTTATGCCACCTTGACTTCTATCGGTACTGCGCAAGACCTCACCAGCCCATTCAACAGGTTTACTACCATCGCCAATAGCTGTCATGACACCAACAAGGTTTCTTACCATGTGATGTAGAAATGATAGTGCTTCGACATCAATCGCAATACAGTCTTGTTGCTGACTGATGCTAATTTTATCTAAGGTCTTGATTGGGCTTTTTGCCTGGCACTCACTCGCTCTAAATGCTGAGAAATCATGTTGTCCAACTAATTGATCCGCAGCGGCCTGCATCCTTTCAATATCTAATGGCGGATAGTGCCACCACATTCTATGCTGATGAATTGATGACCGGCTCAGACGGTTTAAGATCAGATACCGGTAGCTTCGTTTGATAGCGGAAAATCTGGCATGGAAATCATCATCTACAAACTCTACCCAAGTGACATTCACATCTTTAGGTAAGTTTGCATTGATACCTAAAAGCCAGCCTCGCTTTTCTCTGATTGAGTCTGTATCAAAGTGCACCACTTGATTTAGGCCATGGACACCTGTGTCGGTGCGTCCAGCGGCATACACTTCAACCGGATGGTTAGCAACAACAGAAACCGCCTTTTGCAGTTCACCTTGTACGGTTCTGGAATGGGACTGAATTTGCCAACCACAAAAATACGTGCCGGCATACTCTATGCCGAGTGCTATTCTCACTAATTCCTCTCTCTTTTAGTCTGATAATGAGTCGAGAATAGTCTGGGCACGCACTTTCTGTTCGTCATTTCCTTCGGCAATGACTTCCTTGAGAATACTGGTCGCGCCTTCAGGATCGTCCATATCGATGTAAGCTGAAGCCAGATCCAATTTGGTTTCTGCCTCATCAATTTCATCAATATCGCCAATATCAAATTCGATATCAGCCTCATCATTAAGATCACTGTCAAATGGTGCGATATCAACACGCTCTGGATCCAATGAAGATGATGCACCAGGCTCAAACGGAAGAAGCGAATCATGCTCGACTATGTTCTCTTCTTCATTATTATCATCTTCTTCTTGATGTGTACCAAATGTTGTACCAGTATCAAACGAGAGCAAATCATCCTCAATATGATCTTCTGACTCATTATCAATTTCTTCAGTCAACGTGTCTTCAAGCTGAGTGTCTTCAGCATTGATGTGGTTTTGCTGCTCTATATCAGAAGCTATATTGACCGTTGAAAACTCTAATGGTGTGTCATCGCTGTCTTCTTCTGATAGATCTACATCGATAGACACATTATCCACTTCGTCTTGACGTTTAAAATCTAGTTGCTCATCTGTTGCAACATCATCAATAGTCTTTTCTGGTTCTGTTGACTCGTCTGAGACAAATTCCGTATCCGCTGTCTCTTCAGCCTGAAATAAAGGATGCTCTGGGGCCAGTTGTGCTCCCCATTGTTTTATTTCATCCCATTCAATACTTTCTTCATCAAAGTCTGTGTTTTCAGCAAGAGCAATAAAGTCGTCAACTTGTTTTTGTTTGTACAACACAAACAATAATTTGTATGCCACTAAAGTATTATCAGGCTCTCTGGCTTTTGCTTGATCGAGCGCAATTTTTGCTTGAGCATAATCCGCATAACCAACAAACATATCAGCTTGTTCAACGAGCTCCATCACACTTTTCTGTGGTAAGGATTCCTGATTTAGCGTTTCATCTTTAGGCTCATGCTCCGTCACTGGCTCTTCAACTGACGCCTCATTAGCGTAATCAGAGAGCGATGTTTGTGTATCATCAGTAACGGGCATTCCCCCAACAGTTATGGTCTCTTCTGTAAACGATTCGTCTTCCTTGTTTTTTCTTCTAGCCAGTAATAGCAACAAGAGAAGGAAAACAAGTAATGCGCCACCAACCTGCAATTTATACTCAGCTAAAAACCGTTTGATATTATCGACTAAATTAGCGGGTACCAGCTCCTCACTGGATTCTTCACTCAATTCAGCTTGAGCTTGTTCTGTACTAAGCGGAGCATCGGCTGTTTCATTGTTCTTTGTATCAGTATTAGCGTCAGCAGCAGTGTCATCAGGAGCAGCTAACGGCTCTAAATCAGGCTCAGCTTCGGTATTGTCCCCGGCAGCGTTGTTCTGTTCATTCTCTTCCAGCATATCCTGTAATCTAGCGAGATCAGCATCTTTAAGAGAAATGAGTCTACGCATGGTCTCCAACTGCTCTTCCATGGCATCCATACGCGCTTTGAAGTCTATGTTTTCCTGCGCTTGTGCCTCTATCGTTTCCTGAGCAAGCGTCAACTGTTCAGTCAATGCATTAATTTTTTCGTTGCCAGCCAGGTTCGGTGACGCATCATCTTCCGTCGTTTTACTTTGTTCAGGTGCAACGAGCTTCAGACGCGCTTGTTCAGCAGCATCGTCTTCGATTTGTTCACTACTTTCACTATTATCTGCATTCGTGTTATCGATAGTGTTGGCGTCTATTGTATCCTCAGCCGCTGGCTCAGATTCATCAGTGGATGGTTGAATCACCGCTGGTGTTGGCGCGGGTTTGTTCGTAACAGTATTTCGCTGGCGCCATGCTTCATTCTGTGCTTTGAAGGCTTGATATGCCTGTGCCTGTGATTTGGCTAATATCGCAGATTTGTCAGGAATAGACAGCGTATAACCTGCTTTAAGTCCATTTATATTGTTATCAACAAACGCTTCTGGATTAGCATTCACCAGCGCCAACATCATCTGTTGAACGGAGACAGACTCATCAGGACGAGTGTTTAGAGCGATATTCCATAAGGTATCGGCTTTGGCAACAGGACCATATGTACCACCATTAGCCCAAACAGTATTAACATTATTCACTTCT
>NZ_DIAC01000016.1:8548-9318 GCF_002414625.1 Methylophaga sp. UBA5088
GTGTCAGCCTTATTCACAGAAGGTGTAGATGCAGCTTGTTGAGTAGTGCGTTGAGATGACATCAACACTTCAGGTGGATCAAGAAGTACCGTGTACTCTCTGATGAGTTTTCCACCTCCAGCAGAGGCTGTTAGCAAAAAGTCCAAGAAAGGTTCTTTTACAGGTAGTTGCGAAGTGATTAAAACGCGAGGCTTTCCTGATTGCTCAACAACATCAAACTTTAACTGGCTCAGGATATAACTTCGGTCTAATCCTGCTTTTTCAAACTCGTCATTTGAGGCGATTCTGATTTCAAAACTCTCTTTTTCTTCTGTAGAGAGTGAGTTGATATCAATCGTTGCTTTGAAGGGCTCATTAAGTGCTGACATGACTTTAATTTCGCCCAAACCAAACGCATAACTCGTTAAGGGGGTGAAAAAGCCTATCGTTGATGCGACAGCGATACTGGCAAAAAGCTGTTTCTTCATTTTCATCCCCTTAACTTCCTTATCTAGCTTATTTTAAAGGTACTTTTCTACTAACACTTCTGCAATTTGAACACTGTTAAGTGCCGCACCTTTACGTACGTTATCAGCAACAACCCATAAATCCAGTCCTTTATCATGGGAAATGTCTTCACGAATACGTCCGACAAATACAGGATCCTGACCTGAAGACTCTGTCACTGCTGTTGGATAACCACCATCTTTACGTTCATCAAGCAGGACAATACCGTTTGCTTTTTCATAAAGTGCCTTACATTGTTCAGCAGTGATCGTGTCACGCGTTTC
>NZ_DIAC01000070.1:0-121 GCF_002414625.1 Methylophaga sp. UBA5088
TACATCTACATCTACATCTACATAAAATTCAGAAAAAACAATAACTAACCTTCTTTTTTCTTCAACCTCGAAAGATGGCACCTTATCTGCTTGTTTTTAAAATGATTTTTCATTTTTAAAA
>NZ_DIAC01000070.1:254-5310 GCF_002414625.1 Methylophaga sp. UBA5088
TGCCAGTTCTATTTTTGCCACGCTACTAGGTAGCCCTGCATTTGCTGAAATAAGCTGCGAGTCAGAATCAACTGAAGCGAAACATCACTATATTCCGGCTAACAATAAAACCGTTCATTGGGGCTACTTTAGTAAAAATAAAACGCCACAGGCAGTTGTTCACTCAGGCGATTTTGTCACACTGGAAACCCTGACACATCATGCTAATGATGATGCAGAAAGAATGGTAAAGGGTGACCCTGGCGCTGAGAGCGTTTTCAAATGGGAAAAAAATGATAAAGGTGTGGACAGGCGAGGTGCTGGCCCAATGGATGCATCAATCTATGGTCGTGGTGCTGGTGAAGGGTTTGGTGTCCATGTATTAACTGGCCCCGTCTATGTCTGTGGTGCAGAACCTGGTGATGTTCTTGAAGTACGCATTCTGGATATGTACCCACGTCCTTCTGGTAATCCTAAATATGCTGGCAAAACATATGGTGTTAATGCTGCAGCATGGTGGGGATATCACTACAACGATATGATCGAAGACCCCAAACCGCGTGAAGTCATCACTATTTTTGAGCTTGATGCAACAGGCGAGAAAGACTGGGCAAAAGCCGTCTATAACTATCAATGGGTTCCACAGACTGATCCCAATGGTGTTGTCCATGAAAAAATTGACTACCCCGGTGTTCCCGTTGATCACAGCAAAATCACCAAAAATACAAAAGTACTTGAGAATATTCGTGTCCCAGTCAGATTGCATTTTGGAACAATGGGTGTAGCTCCGGTCGAAACAGATTATGTCGACTCTATTCCACCCGGTTACTTTGGTGGCAACATTGATGACTGGCGTATTGGTAAAGGTGGCACCATGTACTACCCAGTTGCTGTTGAAGGTGCTTTACTCAGTGCAGGCGATCCTCATGCTGCACAAGGTGACTCTGAACTTGCTGGTACTGCCATTGAAACCTCAATGACAGGCGTCGTTCAAGTAATCCTCCATAAACAAAATGAGCTGCAAGAGACGGTTTTGGCTGGTCTGGATTATCCTCTTCTGGAAACAGACACCGAATGGGTTGTTCACGGCTTTAGTTATCCTAACTATCTTGAAGCTCTTGGAGAAAAAGCGCAGAGTGAAATTTACTCAAAATCGTCTATTGATAACGCCATGCGTGATGCTTTTAGAAAAATGCGTCACTTTTTGATGACAGCTAAAGGGCTCAGTGAAGATGAAGCCATTTCACTGATGTCGGTATCTGCTGACTTCGGTATAACGCAAGTTGTTGACGGTAACTGGGGAGTCCATGGCGTTATTGAAAAACGCGTATTTGCTGGCGATACTGACTAAACTGATTGGCTTTATATTTTTCTTAGTCATATAAGCAAAAAAGGGCTATCCACGGGTAGCCTTTTTTAATGAATAATTTAACCAGAGTAAGCAGCAGAAATTTTAAGTTTTATATTGTGACATCAATTCTTTAATTGAAACAGCCAGTCCCTGAAGTTGATGACTAGCTTTAGCTGTCTCTTCTGAATGAGCAGCACTTTTACGTGCGTTGTCCTTGATACTGATGACATTTCGGCTGACCTCTTCAGAAACAGCACTCTGTTGTTCAGCCGCACTTGCTATATCTGTATTAAGAGCATGAATCTTATCTGCAGCAGAAAGAACACCTTCTATGGCCGCAATAGCCGTCGCACTTGACTGAACATTGTGATTAGCATGCTCAATCTGGATCAACATACTTTGAGAGACTTTATCCACATCCTCGTGCAAACGCTGAATCAGTTTTTCAATCTAACCGGTAGAGCTTTGTGTTTTACCTGCCAGCGTTCTTACTTCATCGGCTACGACTGAAAAACCACGACCTGATTCGCCTGCTCTGGCGGCTTCAATAGCCGCATTCAGCGACAATAAGTTTGTCTGCTCACCGATATTGTGAATCACATCTGATACCTGACCGATGTCTGAGCTGGCTTTTTTCAAGGACAACAGGGTCTGTTCTGAGGCTTTTATTTCTTCAGCCTGAGTTTGAAGCGCGTCAGCCATTTCTTTCAAAAACTGTGCAGCTTCTGACGCTTGTTGTTGAACCTGATTAGAGGCCTGCTCGCCCGACATGGTACTTTCAGCCACGCTCTGTGCCGTAGCACTCATCTGATTAACAGCGGTGGCTGCCTGTTCCGTTTCCTCAGCTTGTTCCTTGTTTATCCGCTCCGAGCTCTGAGCAATTTGATGTAATGATTCTGCAGAATTCACCAGCTCTTTAGATTTATCCTCAACAGCGACAATCGTTTTTCTCACCCTCTCAAGCAACTTATCAAAGCCATTAGCCATATGACCAAACTCGTCTTCACTTGTGGAGTTGAATCTTTGGGTCAGATCTCCTTCACCTTCAGTGATTGACATTAGTGTGTTGGTTGTTTGAGCCAGTCGACTGACGACGACACGCTGTAACAGATAATAAACCAAGCCGACGACTGAAAACCCCAATACGGATGAAACCACGAAATATATCAGTGCTTTTTGCCACAGTAATGTGGAAATATCTTCTTCCGAATAGGCCACCACTAACTCATACCCCCAGGGTGCGAATGGTTTATCATAAAGTTGCCAAGTTTCTCCCGGCTCTGTTATCGCATCAGCAATAACAGACTCAACCTGATGAGCCGAGTGTTGTCGAATTTGCTCTTTAGCATCTATCAAAGCGATAAAACCTTGCTCGAGCAACTGACCAGAGGCAATAACTGCATTCACTTCTTCCATGTTGACCTTGTAGCCTACATAGGCAATGCCGACGACTTCATCGAATGCATTTTTCAGTGGTTCATAGCCGGTGAAATAAGGTTCCCCTAGAATATCCACAACACCATAAAAGGGCTTACCCTCTCGGATTTGTGTGATAGCCAGTCCGTTAGGGTCTAGAACAGTACCAACAGCACGTTTACCTTCTTTCTGGACATTGGTGCTTACTCTGACAAAATCATCATTATGTTTACTGAAAATAGTGGCCGTACCGCCATTCAGCTGAGCTACTCTATCAACCAAGCCATAGTTCAAAGCCTGGGGGGAATCGCCAAAACGAATATCATTCACCACCATGTCATTTATTGCCACTGTGCCAGCCTGAGAAACATCTCCTTTACGGCTAATCATATCCAACATGGAGCGCATGCTACTGCTCACCTGATCCAACATCAGATTATTAATGACATTGAGCATCTTCGCTGTGGAATCGGAAAGCTGTTCTGCTTGTTTCGAGAGACGAGTATGAAGAGATTGATTCTCAGAATACGTTAATGCGGCAACGGTAATGATTGCCAGCACTAAAATGGATGAAGCCCGCGCGATAAGAAATTTCTTTTGAATCGACATATTGCTCTCTCTCAGCATGACGATGGCTTGTGCCATTCTATACTGAGTTAGTGATAAAGAGCGTATCGCCAAAGTTTGATTAAACTTTAGATGCCACTGATCACTATATTTATCAATCTATGCTGATAGAGGGACTGATCTCTTGCTGTGTCTTGCAGAAAAACAGAGAGTGCATTCATCACCTGTAAAAAGGGAAAATGAATACCAGTTAGTATGGATAAAAGAGTAAGCCGATAGGTTGAAAGCGAACCACAGATAAATGGTCACTGGCTAATACGCATTTTGAGTGTCCCAAAATTGTCCCAAATGAGTATTTTGAGGATACGACGCTGAAACCAGAGCAATGTAACTCATTGAAAAAATGAAGATTAAATGGCGTCCCCGGCAGGAGTCGAACCTGCGGCCTTCCCCTTAGGAGGGGGACGCTCTATCCATCTGAGCTACGGGGACACTCGCCGGGCATTATAACAGTGATATGCGATAAGCTCGAAAACTGAATATTATTTGCTAATTAATCACCATCAAAATAGCAACTTAAGGATAAAGCTACGAACAAAAAAGCCGTCACAGTGTGACGGCTTTAATTTTTAAATGCTGTGAATGAGCTAAACAGCTAGCTTGGCTCTTCGACGCAAGCCCATAAACCCTAGTAGTGCAGGTGCAAACATAAAAGCGGCGGCAGGGATTGGAACTTCAGACACGCTATTATAAGACATGTCCATGTAACGAACACCATATGGGTCATTATTGTCTCTAAAAGTAAGTCCGGCAAAAGCACCCAAGCCGGAAATAGAGTATTTGTTATACCCTTCCAGCATGCTGATTAATACTGTGTTGATTAAACTGCCATTATTTGAAAACAAATCTACAGTAACGTTGTATCCTGCATTAGAGCTTCCCATCACCCAAGAAAAACTATCGGCATTAAAGTCAAACAAAATCGACAATGGGCCTTGGTTGTTAGAGGGTGAAAGAAGTGAATTGGCAGAATTATAAGAGGCTACACTTATTGTTCCACTTGGTGCTAGTGACAATGAACCTGTAGGGGAACCTGAAATGCCTGACCCAGATGCAGTCTGACCTGTAAAAGTTTGTGAAAAACTTGCCCCATCAGCATCAATTAGGCTTGCAGAGGTAGTCCCACTCAAATCAATGTCGACGGGAGCGGCAAAGATAGGTAAAGAAAAAAATGAGAATATTATTGTAGCGATCATCTTATTCATCGGTGAACTCCTTAAAGGTATGCAACCCAGCCCTGATACCTGTCCTTATAAGCACAGCTGTGGTTTTCCGTCCAAGGCTCACGCCAAGTTTGGCAAAATAAAAGAGAGTGATTTAATCACCTACTTATTTTCACACTAAATTTCTATTAAGAGCTATTGTACTTTGGTACTAATAATAAATTTTGATATTGATTATCAGAGCCAATAATGGATTCCCCGTCCTATCTTTCTCATTGTGGACAGATAAATATTCAATGCTCTATCCAGCTGAGCTACGGGGACACTCGTCGGGCATTATAACAGTGATATGCGATAAGCTCGAAAACTGAATATTATTTGCTAATTAATCACCATCAAATAGCAACTTAAGGATAAAGCTACGAACAAAAAAGCCGCCAGATTATGACGGCTTTAAACATTTTGAAATGCTCTTAATTAGATAGCTGATTTTGCTTTACGACGTAAGCCCATGAAACCT
>NZ_DIAC01000070.1:5415-5918 GCF_002414625.1 Methylophaga sp. UBA5088
ACGACGTAAGCCCATGAAACCTAGCAGTGCAGGTGCAAAAAGCAATAGAGCGAGTGGCAATGGCACGGGAGACACCTCGAAAGAAGTAAAACGATATTCACCCAGAATGTTAGTGTTGATGGATGATCCTCTATCATCCCAGGTTATGTACGCTAAATCTTCTGCTCCAACCCAACTTACGCCATTAGCCAGCCAGGTTTGCGTATTGATGACGATATCACCTGTGTCGAAAAGGTCTGATAAAGAAAAAGAGGCAGAGTCAGAGCTCCAATTAAAAACCGAAAACTCCCCGAAAGATAATAAACCGTCGTTGTTTAAATCTTCTCCCACAAAATGACCGGTAAACGTAAATTCCCCGCCATCATAAACGGGCCATCCGGCAACGAAATTAGCCTTAACCACCGTCGCGGCCCATGTCACTTGGGATACAGTCAATAAAGCCAGGCTGAATAGCATCCACACTATTTTTTTCATAAAAATCTCCATGTCATGCAGCCCAGCCC
>NZ_DIAC01000070.1:6007-14832 GCF_002414625.1 Methylophaga sp. UBA5088
TCCATGTCATGCAGCCCAGCCCTGATACCAATAATGTACAGCTGTCGGTTTTCCGTCCCTGACTCACATCAGGTTTGGCGTTAATGTATTGAATAAAAATTCGATAAATGAAGTTAGCTTCTGGTCACTCAAAACAGATGTATATTCATAAAAATCTGTTATTTACAGATTACTGGACTGGAATTAATAAAGATATCGTCCAAAAGTATGATTTTGTTCAAAGGGATTACTGAGCGTAGTAAGCCAGTCAAAGTTAGTGCTATCTTGACTGTTGCTACTATGTGGGCACTGTTACGCGTGCTCTAGGAGTGAATTAGATAAACAGAAACGCTATTAAAATCGAATCCATCAAAGCATCGCAGATAGCGTCCTCAGACTCATCCAAAAAGTAGATGAAGATACAAGTTTATTAAGCAATGGGCTCATTGGCTCGGCATATCAATATTTGAGACTTTGCACATAACACAGAACTATCTCAGCAGCGCTACTCATACGGTATCAATAGCTGCTGAAATAACCTGCTCAAGCGCGCCGAATTTGCTTCACCTCTATCTGTATCTTTTTCTACCATGAAGCATCTAGCATTTTTTCAATGTCACCCCATTATTTTGACTCATTCGCAAATTTTCCCTTTTTACTTATTTGATTCCTTAGAAAGGTGATGCAGCTCATATTTATCGAGTAACGAATTCATCTTTTCTTCATCACCGCCGACATATGATGTTTGCAACAACATTGCGAACAACACACAAGAGATATCATCATGTTTGGTAAGTCAAAACAATTAGCAGATCAAAACGCAGCATTGGAAAAACAGTTACAGCCATTGCTAGAAATGTTCACAGCTATGCAATCTTCATTGGCATTCATTGAATTTACTCCTGAGGGAGTAATAACCAAAGTGAACGATAATTTCTCACGCGTGACAGGTTATTCCTCAGCAGAGTTGATAGGACAGCACCATCAACTTCTATGTGATAAATCCGAAGTTGAATCTTCCAGATATAGAGACTTTTGGAAACATCTCAACAATGGTGAATCTTTTTCTGGAGAAGTATTACGCAAGCATAAAAATGGTCATGATATTTGGCTGGAAGCGAATTATTTCCCAATAAAAGACAGTGAGGATCGCGTCGTTAAAATTTTTAAGATAGCGAATGATGTCACCGCGCGTGTAGAGCATGCTCGTAGTAATGATAGTTTGCTGTCCGCAATCGATCGGTCAATGGCTATCATTGAGTTTGACATGAAAGGTCGCATCACCCATGCGAATCAGAATTTTCTTAATCTTATGGGATATACACTTGATGAAGTGAAAGGACAACACCATAAGATTTTTTGCGAATCAGACTATGTCAAAAGCGCCGAATACACGAAATTCTGGGAAAGCTTAAATGAGGGTCGTTTTGTTGCTGATAACTTTAAACGGATAACCAAATACCAATCAGAGGTGTGGCTTGAAGCGACCTACAACTCCATCTTTGACAGTAATGGCAAGCCGTACCGTGTCATAAAGTTTGCAACTGACATTACGGAAAAAGTTCGGCGTTCTGAGCAAGAAAAAGCTGCAGCTAACACGGCTTATACGGTTTCGCAGGAAACAGAGAAACTGTCATCCACAGGTGAAGAAATTATTTTCAAAACCATAGATAAGCTTGAGCAACTGAAACAACAGTTCAGTCACTCCTCAACAGAATTGGAGCAATTAGGTGTTGAAACAGCTCAAATATCATTTATCGTCAAAACGATCAGTGATATCACTGAACAAACAAATTTACTTGCTCTGAATGCCGCCATTGAAGCAGCCAGAGCTGGTGACAGTGGACGTGGATTTGCTGTTGTTGCAGATGAAGTTCGTTCACTGGCTACAAGAACATCTCAGTCGACAGCTGAAATCGCAACAATGATTAATAAAATTCAATCCAAGAGTGATTCAGTGATTAAAAGCATGTCAGGTAATATGTCCGGCGTAGAGTCTGGTGTAGAGCTAGCTAACAATGCTGGGAATACGATAAGTCAGATTAGAAGTGGCGCTCAGAGAGTGGTTGAAGTGGTAGAAAACTTCTCAAATCTTCGCTAATTACAGCTCCATGCTCAGAGCCACATTCATTAATGTGGCTCTCTATTTCGCTGATACGATTTCAGGCTTTTACCACGGCATGATACTTAAGCCGATAATCATAAACACCAAACTGGCTACCCACCTTGCCACTTTGAGAGGGATAATCTTCAACATCGCTTCGCCAGCATAAACGACGGGTATATTTGCCAGTAGCATCCCGATGGTGGTTCCCAGCGTTACCATGACAATATCTTGATAATTTGCCGCTAAAGCAATGGTTGCCACCTGTGTTTTGTCACCAATCTCAGCAATAAAAAATAAACCAGTCGTAACAAGAAAAGCGCCATATTTCTGATATTTGATGGCATCATCATCTTCTTTGTCTGGAATCAGTAACCAACCAGCCATCACAATAAAACTTAAGCCTAGTATCCACTGCCCTGTAGGACCAAGAATATACTGTCCCAGCCATGTGCCAAGCCAGGCTGATGCAGCATGGTTCAATAATGTAGCTACTAGAATACCAGCAACGATCGCTGATTTATGACTAAATCGTGCTGCTAACATTAAGGATAAAAGCTGGGTTTTATCGCCTATTTCAGCAAGTGAAACAGTCAAAGTAGAGGTAAGAAAAGCATCCATGATATAACTCCGGCGGGATAACAATACCAAGACAAACAACGACCTCCCGCCTGAGCGATCATTATTTGTCTTAGGTCTTGTCAATACCAGCAAGCTGGTACGAAACTGCCATGAACCTTGAGGGTTCAATTATGTTGACAGCTTCAAACACCGGTAGGTGAGTAGACTACTCCCCCAAGACGATTGCCATATTCTATCTTTTATAGAATGATTTAACTAGGTTTCTTACCGATTCATTAAGTAAAATAAACGCATCCGTTTGATTATTGGTGTGAAATTCCCGCGGCTGACAGCTCGACACAATCCTTTACCTCTCTATGATTAAAATTTCTGATCAAAGCTACCTTGTGAAAGGAGCAATCAAAACACAAGCCGACGAGCTATTAACAGAAATCGATCGCATCATCAGCTCATCTCCGTTAAGACAAATGCAGACAAAACGAGGTCACTATGTCGGCGCCAAAATGACCAACTGTGGTGAATGGGGCTGGGTAAGTGATAAGAAAGGTTATCGATACAGCCGTCTTGATCCATTAACCAATCAAGCTTGGCCAGCAATGCCGACGATGTTTAAAGCTCTGGCAATGGAGCTGGCTTCATCCGTTGGGTTTGATCATTTTCAACCAGATGTGTGTCTGATTAACCAATACATACCCAAAGTCGGAATGGGCTTACATCAAGACAAGGATGAACACGACTTGTCACAACCTATCGTTTCATTATCACTGGGCGTGCCTGCAATTTTCCAGTTTGGTGGTTTTAAACGCAGTGACCAAGTGAACTATCATCTACTCGAACATGGCGATGTGGTTATCTGGGGTGGCGTTGACCGCTTACGATTTCATGGTATACAACCCCTGAAACTTGGTCATCATCCACAAACTGGACAAACGCGATATAACCTGACGTTTCGTGATACAGGTAACATTATCGACTAGACTAACAATAGGCTTATACGCATAATGGGCTAGGCTATGTATCAAACTGACGTTTTCAATGAGCCATAGCTATCCAACTGTCAGCTTACAGGTTCCGTGAGCTATTTTTTTAGTGGCTTTACTGCAGGATGCACTATAAAAAAGCAAAGACAATCAGGTCCGTTACCTTGATTCAGCAAGATAAATCCATCATTCAAAGTTCATATGCAAACGCAAGGAGGCAAAGCATTCTGAAAAAATCAAAGCAGATATTGATCATTGATGATCAATCAACCGGTCGTACCATTCTAGAGCGCGTTATTCAGCAGGTGGCAGAAAATATCGATATCACGTCATTGAGTAGCCCAGAAGAGGGGCTGCGCTGGCTTAACGAGCATGAACCAGATCTGATTATTACTGATTACCGCATGCCAAACATGAATGGTGTGGAGTTTATCAAAAAGGTTCGTGCTTTAGCTCACTGCCAGACCGTTCCCATTGTCATGATTACAGTCGTGAGTGAGAAGTCGGTGCGTTATGAGGCGCTTGAAGCCGGTACAACCGCATTTCTCACCAGACCCATTGACCAAATCGAGTGTCGAACAACCTGCCGTAACCTGTTACAAATGCAAGAACAGCATCTGATCATTCAGGATCGTGCTGATTGGTTGGCCAGACAGGTAGAAATCGCTACGAAGAAAGTCGTCGACCGTGAAAAAGAAACATTATTAAGATTAGCCCGTGCCGGTGAATACCGCGATGAAGGAACAGGCAACCATGTCATTCGTATGGCAAAGTACGCACGTGAAATTGCGGCAGCATTGAATGTGTTTACACAACAAGAGTGTGAGGAATTAGAATACACGGCTCCGATGCATGATATTGGCAAAATTGGGATTCCAGACGGTATCTTACTCAAAGCAGGGCCACTGAATGAGTTTGAATGGGAGATCATGCAAACTCACACAACTATTGGTCATGCCATCCTTTCTGACAGTCAATCCCGGTATATGCAAACAGGTGCCGTTATCGCCTTGAATCACCATGAACGTTTTGATGGAAAAGGCTACCCAAATGGTCTGAAAGGACAGGATATCCCCCTCATTGCACGCGTGGTAGCCGTAGCTGATGTATTCGATGCATTAGTTTCTGCCCGGCCGTATAAGGCTCCATGGAGTACTGAAGAGGCTATTGATTACATACAAAACCAAGCTGGCAGTCATTTTGACCCCGACTGCGTTGATGCATTTATCAAAAGCCTTGATAAGATAAAAACGATTCAGGCTGAATATGCAGATGACCCCTATGAACGAATCACCTAAGGCAACACTGCAAAATAAAACGTTCTTTTCAGCCACCCTAGAACGCTTGCGCATACTATTGAGCAAAACAGGTGATAGTGAGCCTGAACAAGCTATTAAAGTTCGCTTAACAATCGGCTTGGGTATCCTTTTTTATTTTGCCTTGCCATGGAGTGATGGTGAGCGCCTTCAAGACACCTTACTGTCTCATCCAACACTGGTAACGCTTGCCTATTATGCTGGTGCCATGGCCATTGCCATAGCACTCATACGTAACCCACGCCCCTCTCCTATCAGACGCTTTGCCGGCATCTTGTTGGATTTAGGCTCATTGTCGATACTCATGTTCTATTCAGGGGATGAGAGTGTATTTCTTTTTATTCTCTATTTGTGGGTGATTCTCGGAAATGGGTTTCGCTACGGCACACAATATCTTTATCTCTCGTTATCCGTCGGTCTGATTGGTTTTAGCGTTGCCGTTGTTTATGGCCCTTATTGGCAACTACCTCAACATCAACTTATCGGTTACAGCTTATTACTCTTACTGATCGTTATCCCCTTATACTCTGCATTTTTAATCAACAAACTGCACGTTGCTATCAAAACAGCAAAGTTGGCGAATGAGGCAAAAAGCCGTTTTTTGGCAAATATGTCTCATGAACTCCGTACACCACTAAATGGTGTTATCGGCATTGCTGATCTACTTGGAGAAACCAAACTCAGTCCACAGCAATATGAGTTCGTCAACATCATGAGAAACTCAGCACAAACTTTGTCTGGTCTGATTGAAAATGTGCTGGATATTTCAAAAATTGAAGCGGGTAAGATTCATATCGCCAGAGAGAGCTTTGATTTACATTCGCTGATAAACAATGTCATTGAACTGCAGGCTATTATGGGGGAGTCAAAAGCGCTTCGAGTGAGTTATCACATAGATTCACGTATCGACTATCACCTAATTGGCGATCCTCAGCATTTGCAACAAGTCCTGATTAATCTGTTGGGTAATGCCATTAAATTTACTGATTCCGGTTCTGTAAAATTACTGTTAGAACAAAAAACCACTGATACAATAAGCAAAAAAACAAGAATTCGTTTTGAAGTTCGTGACACAGGCATAGGCATCGCAGAAGAGTATCTCGATAAGATCTTTGAAAACTTCACTCAGGCCAATATGTCGAACACCTCGAAGTATCAGGGCACAGGGCTTGGAACAACCATATCAAAACAACTCGTAGAACTCATGGGAGGAGAGATAGGTGTAAGAAGTGAATTAGGCAGAGGAACAACATTCTGGTTTGAATTGCCTTTTGACACCCACTCTGAATATGACTTGGAATTAAACCAACATAAAGTACTCATTCTGGCCACGGAGGCCACGACATCATCGTTACGTCAAAGCCTTGACACATGGAAACTTGATTATCACTTCGTCCAATCATCTGCACAAGCAATGTCAGTCTTGATGAACGCAGCCGAGCAAGAAACCCCTTATTCAACATTAATCATTGATAATGAATGCCTGGCCGGAATCAGTCCTGTCCAATATGCAAAATTGTTAGGCCAGGAGGAACGCCTTCAACACCTGTCTCTTGTGCTCATCAATCATCAAGCCAATGTATTACAAGATGATGACTTGAATCAGTTTTATCGCTCTGCGGTCAGTGATATCAATGATAAACGCACCTTATTTAACGCTATCCACTCTGCTGAGTCAGTCGTTTATAACGCTGATAAAGTCGTCAAGCTTAATGATTTTTATCAGGCTGAAGCCAGTGGCCAGACAAAACTGACCATTTTGATAGCGGAAGATAATAATGTTAATCAGCGTGTATTAGCCGGTCTGCTTGGACAGTTAGGACATAAACTCATTATTGCCAACACAGGCGAAGAGGCGATGAGTATGATTAGTGCTCGCTTTGATGACATAGACTTAATGGTGTTGGATATGAACATGCCTGGCTACTCTGGCATTGAAATCATTAAAGCAGCGCAATTTATCGATACATCAAGAAAAATACCGTCAATGATTCTCACTGCAGATGCCACTCCAGAAACTCGACAAAACTGTATTGATGCTGGGGCCGATGTTTTTCTGACTAAACCCATCGATTCAAAAATGCTGCTGTCCGAGGTAGCTAAAATTGAGAAATACTCTTCAGATAGTGCATCAACCAATTTACAACAATCAGTTTCTCAGGCCGAGACTAACGAGGACCCAATACTTGATCGCCACCTCATCCATGAACTAGAACAGTTAGGGGGCGGAGAAGACTTCATCAAAAGTCTGGTCAGTGGCTTTGAATATGATGGTCGTAAACATGTTGACATCATCAACAATGCCGTTTTTGATGACTATTATCAATTTCGTGAAAGCCTCCACGCATTAAAAGGTTCTTCAACAGAAATCGGTGCTATCAAATTAGCTGAATTAGCTCGTCAGGCAGAACAACTCAAACCAGAGCACGTCAACAGTCCTGAAATCAAGCAAGTCGCGCGCGATATCAAACAGGCATTTGATGAGGCATTAACGGCACTCAAACAAACCCTATCAGATCATCATTATGAGACTAAGCATTAACTGAGGCGCCAAGATCCACTTTACTTGTTTGACGCTGCACCAGACGCTGCATCATTCGTAAATCGCGAGGCTCTAATTTCAACGCGGCGTCTACCCAGATTTTAGTGATCGTCAATAATTCGTCATAGCTCACCGCATTACAGGCATCCTTAACTTGCCTCATGGCTCGGCGACTATTGACATTTTTGTTGGCTTTATCAATATAGCGATAGACCTCCAACTCACCTTGACCTTTTTCAGCAAGAATATCGACAACGCCTATCTCATAAAGCTCTTCAGCAGAATAGAGTTTTCCTTCCAGAATCATCTTTTCTGCTTTTGACGCGCCAATTTTTCTGGATAACAATGAAAAAGCGCCCATACCTGGAAACAAATTAAACAACACTTCTGGAAGGCCAAGTTTCGCGCCCTTTTCAGCAATTAACACGTTGCTTGATAAAGCAGATTCAAACCCGCCACCTAATGCATCACCTTTCACTAAAGCAATGGTCGTCAAATCACTATCAAGATGTGACATATTGGCATGCAGAACATTGATGCAACTGACAGCATATTCCAATAAACCATCAGCATCTTGTCGCTCGATAAGCTGTGAAAATAGACCTAGGTCTCCACCTAAATTGAAGATACCCTCCACATCAGATGCTAAGACAAGGTAGTCATATTTTTGTCCTTGAGTCAGTCGCATGTCTTGTTTCACACTTGAAAAATAACTCGCAATCTCACTTAACAATGTTGGAGTGAAACAGGGTCTCGGTTCACCATGCATACGAAACCAGCCTGTACGGTATTTTCTGTCGTAGTGGGTTGATAGTTGTGAAAATTGCTTTTGCTCGTGTTGTAAACGAGCGGCATCATCCATTTTTGCCAGGGCATTCATAAATCATCTCCTATACAGACTTAATCATCAAAAAAGTAAACTAACCTTGATATCTAAGTCTTTGCAGGAAATATGCCCAAATACGGAAAAACAAGAAAAACTTTTATTTGTTTTAAATCAACAGGATGAGTGAATTCAGTCTCTATCAGCAATCAAAATATGATGTCAATTATCTGACTCTGTTGACTCGATTAAACCACTGAAAATCGCTTTTTACTCTGCGTTGGCTGCTCTATTCTCTGAATACTGCAGGATTTGATCTATAGGCGCCGGTTTACCTAGGTGATATCCCTGTCCATAGTTCACACCTATCGCTTTGAGTTTTTGCCATATCTCTTCACTCTCGACAAACTCAGCGATGGTCTCCAACCCCATGACATGCCCAATATCGTTAATCGATTTAACCATTTCATAATCAAGTGGATCGACGTGCATATCTTTC
>NZ_DIAC01000070.1:14950-18144 GCF_002414625.1 Methylophaga sp. UBA5088
GTGCATATCTTTCACGAACATGCCATCAATTTTGATACTTTGAACAGGCAAGTTTTTGAGATAGGCAAATGAAGACAGACCACTACCAAAATCATCCAGAGAAAACTGACAACCCAGAGCTAACACACTATTGATGAAATGATGTGCTTGCTTCAGATTAGCAATCGCTGCTGTTTCGGTGATTTCAAACTTGATCACTTCCTGATTAAAGGAAGCTGCAGATAATTTTGTTCTGATATAAGCCAGCATGCCTTCATCCCCTATACTTGCTCCAGAGAGGTTGATAGCTAAATAGTTTAAATGAGGTAAAGAATGATAGTGCTGCTCCAGCCATTCAAAGACATGGCTGACAACCCATTTATCAATCCTGTCTGATAAATTGTAGCGCTCTGCAGAGGATAAAAATGCGCCTGGTGGAAATAACTGCCCTGCTTTGCTTCTAAGTCTGACTAAAACTTCATACATTGCCAGATGTTCAGTCTCTGTACTGACAATAGGCTGTGCGTATAGCTCAAAGCGGTCTTCAATCAGCGCCTCTTTAATTTCATTAACCCATTTAAATTCACCTTTCTGAGCTGTCAATTGCTGATCTTGTTCCTGGTAGACATAAACTCGATTTCGACCAGAATTTTTGGCGGCATAACAAGCGCTGTCGGCTTGTTTAAGTGCCTCAGTTCGATTTCTGGTGGCAGAAGTAATGGTTGTCACCCCAATACTGACACCCACTGTAAAGACCTGCGTCTCCCAGATAAATTGGAACTGGGAAACTAACTCTTTTATCTCGTTAGCAATAAACTCCGCTTTTTCCAGCTCACAGTCTTCGACTAATATGGCAAACTCATCTCCTCCTAGTCGGGCCAGTGTGTCGCTCTTGCGTGTCGAACCTCCAAGCAAACTACCTAACTGTCTAAGCAACTCATCACCAGCAATATGGCCGCAGGTATCGTTGATTACCTTAAACTGATCTAAATCGAGGAAGCATAAGGCATGCTCAGTCCCTATTCGCTGTGCATCATTCACCAACATAGATAAGCGTCGCTCGAACTCAGTACGGTTAATTAATCCCGTCAAATCATCATGCGTTGCCTGAAATGAGAGTTTCTTAGCGAGTTTTCTCGACTCGGTAATATCTTCATAGATAGCCACATAGTGATTAATATTTTTTTGATCATCATATACCGCAGCAAGATAAAGCTTGACCCAATAGTGACTGCCATCCTTACGGCAATTCTCAATTTCACCAGACCATTGTCCTTCAGAAGCTGTCTGATGCCATATTTCATCAAAAAATGCCGATGGCATCTTATTAGATTTGTAGGTTTCCAGCCTTTGGCCGTGCATTTCCACAGCGGTGTAGCCAGAGAGTTTTTCACAACGTTTATTGACGTACTCAATTGTTCCATTTGCATCCGTTATCAGAATAGGATTGGGACTGGACTCCACTGCACGTGATAATTTGAGCATGTGTTCCTGACTGGCTTTTAGCTTGTCGTTACTCAAGCTTAGCTCTTTTGTTCGCTCTTTTATCAGCTCTTCACGCTGCAACATTTCATTATTCAGCTTTGTCAGCAGATATTGATTACTCTCTTGTAACTTCAAACTCTTAATCAGGTTTTGGTTCGCTCGTCTGGCCATTGAGAACATTAATAAATAATAAGCAATAAAGCCCACGGTGAGTATGTAAGCTAATTTATCCACATTTACCGTCTGAATTTGATACAAAGACATACTTGTTAATAACACTAACTGTGGAATGGTATAAGCCAGAAACGTCGGAAACCATGCACTTAATACAGGTACCGCCGCAGCAACAACGGTACTGATCAATATATAGAAAAGCGTGTTGATTTGAATATCATCAATCACGATGTAGAAAATGCTCGCAAGCCCCCAAACAGTGCCTACACAACCAGTCAAAAAGGTATAAAGCGTCATCCAGCCCTTAGCGCTCAGACCAAAAAGAGCATTGTGTTTTTTATAAAGGAATAAAACGGCTAAACGAGAGATTGATAATAAACAGATGGCTGAACTCCATCCGACCAACAGAAGCGATTGTGATTGCAGGTAATCAAATAGAACTGTCACGATTAATATCGAAACACCGATGACCGTCAGGTTTGAAAACAAGGCCTCCTCAAATAAGCGATCCGCTTGTTTTCTTAATATCTCTTGATCATCCATGTTCATCTTAATCTGTCTATAAGTTCACAATTGGATGAGAATATCACCTATGTATGTCAGTTTTCCAATAATAAGCAACAACCTACACACTCAATCAGAAGAGCTGTTTGTTAATCCCCAGCATGGGTGGTATGTCATTCAAATGGCATTTCTAAGACTCAAGTCATCAGGGTAAGGCTGCAAATAAGCCTGCTTATTGATATAGGGGTCTGGATGGTTATTAAAATGGTGTCGCAGCAAAGTGATAGGCACAATAAGTGGGATTTGTGCTGTTCTGTATTGATCAATAATGCCGGCTAACTCTTGTTTCTCTTGGCTGGAAATTTTTTTCTTCAAATATCCCTGTAGATGCATTAATACATTCGTGTGCGTTTTTCTGGATGCTAATGATTTCAGTGTAGTCATTAACTCCGTGAAATAACGCTCAGCCAGCGCATCAACATCATGATTACCCGCATCGGCTAGCATTCGCCCAAGTTCAGCATATTTTGATGGAGAATGTGCCATCAAGGTATATTTATAGCGGACATGAAAGTCTAAAATAGCTTTCGTATTCAGCCCTTGTTTTAGCATATCTTGCCAATTGGCATAGGCAAAAACTCGAGTAACAAAATTTTCCCTCAAGAGTGGTTCACACAAGCGTCCTGATTCTTCGACAGGTAGCAAAGGATGTGCATCTGTTAATGCTTTGGCATACAAGCCTCGCCCCGGGGTATGGGATGGATAACCATTTTCCTGATAAACCTTTACCCGAAATAATCCACAACTTGGCGAATTTTTCATAAAAATATAACCAGATAAGTCGTGAAACTGTTTTGCCTTGTTTTCACCATACTCTGTTAGTGCTTTGCTGTAGTTGATACTTTCATCGTGCACAGCAACGGCCTCGGGTTTTTCAGGATCACCGATTAAGCGGATAGGTTTTCTTGGAATACTCATTCCGATGCCCACTTCAGGACACTCAGCTACAAAGTCAAAATAGCGAGATAAGCTCTCCGTTGCCAGTCGTAAAT
>NZ_DIAC01000070.1:18369-20703 GCF_002414625.1 Methylophaga sp. UBA5088
GGTGAAGTTTATTGAGGATATCAATATGCATTACTTAATTACTGGTGGTACTGGGCTTATTGGCCGCTCCTTGTGTCAAACGCTGCTGACAGCAGGACACGACATTACCGTACTCAGTCGAAATAAGACAAAGGTCTATAAGCAATGCGGCCGAAATGTTAAAGCCATACAATCATTGGATGAGATCAGTGGCGATCAAAAAATCGATATTGTTATCAATCTTGCCGGAGAACCTATCGCTGATAAGAAATGGAGCAAGCAACAAAAAAACATATTGGAACAAAGTCGAATTGGTCTAACTGCAGCACTAGTTAACTGGATAAAAACGCGGCAAGCCAAACCTCATGCACTCATCAGTGGCTCTGCCGTCGGATGGTATGGCGACCAAAAACAGCAGCCGCTGACGGAATTAAGTGATTATCAGCATGATTACGCCCACGAACTGTGTGAAAAATGGGAAAAAGCGGCTCTTGAAGCAGCCGATGAAGTAAGAGTGTGTATTATCCGCACCGGCCTTGTTCTAAGCACCGAGGGTGGCGTTTTACAACGTATGCTTCTACCTTTCAAACTTGGTGGTGGGTGCACACTTGGAAAAGGGGATCAGTACATGCCTTGGATTCATATATCGGATATCGTCAATCTCATTATTTACCTCAGTCAGACACCTTCAGCAAAAGGCGTCTTTAATGGCACAGCTCCTCACCCTGTGACCAATGCCACATTTACAACAACACTGGCAAAACATCTGCATCGCCCAGCCATTTTCAAAGCACCCGAATGGTTATTAAAATGCGCACTGGGAGAAATGTCTCAGCTTTTATTGGGAGGACAGCGTGCATACCCTGAAAAAGCCACAGCAATTGGATATCAATTCCAATATACTGACCTCGATGATGCTTTTAACAATCTTCTGAATAAATCGTAATTTTTATGACAAAACGTGCCATTTTATTAGCCAACCTGGGCTCTCCCGATGCCCCAACCACACCCGCTGTACGTCGGTACCTTAACCAGTTTTTAATGGATCCCTATGTGATTCAACTACCGTGGTTACTTCGACGCATGATTGTCAGTCTGTTTGTGTTGCCATCAAGGCCGAAAGCTTCTGCCGAGGCATATCAAAGCGTGTGGACAGCGGAAGGCTCACCACTTATCGCTTTATCTGAAAAATTAAAAGATGCGCTTAAGACACAAGTAACGCATCCTGTTGAAATGGCCATGCGGTATGGCAATCCGAGCATAGAACAACAACTATTAAAAATCACGGCTGATAAATCGATTGAAGAAGTTCTCTATATACCTCTATATCCCCACTATGCTGACAGCACAGTCACTACTTCTATCGAAGAAGCCAGACGCGTGATTAGCAAGCATCAATTGGATATCAAGCTCAGGATTGTTCCACCTTTTTATGATCAGCCCGAGTATATAAAAGCATTGGTGACCAGCGCACAACCTTATTTAGAGCAAGAGTATGACCACATCATATTCAGCTATCATGGTTTACCTGAGTCCCACATTACGAAACTGGATCCATCAGGTACTCATTGTCTGAAACAAGACAATTGCTGTCAGGGCAGTCATCCCGCTCACCAAACTTGCTATCGCCATCAGGTAATGAGAACAACACAATGCTTTGCACTGCAAGCAGGCTTGGCTACGGATCGCTATTCTGTTGCCTTCCAGTCAAGGTTGGGTCGTGCAAAATGGCTTGGGCCTAACACAGAAGACACATTACGTGAGTTAGCTGAACAAGGCGCAAAACATGTCATGGTTTTGTGTCCAGCTTTTGTGACTGACTGCTTGGAAACACTGGAAGAAATCGCTATTCGTGGTGAAGAAGTCTTTAAAGAAGCGGGTGGCGAAAAATTGACGTTGATACCATGCATGAATGACCATCCAGCATGGGTGAATGTTTTAGCCGGTTGGTGCGAGCACTAAACTCGGCCAATTAAAGGTTGTCTGACAATTTGGCTTGTATATTCGCCACCAGGACCATAAGCACCTGTTTCGGGATCGCGTCCACGCAGTATAGATAATGCTCTGGTCAAATATTGCCGGTTTACATTAATGATGCCGCCATTAATCTGGTTAAATTCGCGGCAAGTTTTTGCCACCTCACGAAGCCGCACTACTTGAGCAGTCATGCGGCTGGCATCAGTTTCTTCCTGATTCGCAATAAATGCTTCTAAACCTGACTTGCCTGATGGAAAGCCAACAGCGGTCAGCAACTGTTCACGCTGTCTTGCTAATTGCTCAAGTTTTAACAGAAAAGGCTGTTTTTGTTTAGTTATTTCAGACACTTTATCCACGTCTGAAGCCTTCAATGCCTCA
>NZ_DIAC01000070.1:20745-25102 GCF_002414625.1 Methylophaga sp. UBA5088
TTCAATGCCTCACGCTCTTGCTTTAGCAGCGTTGCGATTGCTGTACTGCTGCTAATCTCAGATTGGAGAATAGTACTCAGCTGTTGCATGGCATTCATAGACATGGGGTTATCCTTTCTTAAAAGTTACCCTCAAAATCAATCATTTTTCGTGCCAACTGCTGGCTGTCTACCTGATAACTACCATCCTCAATTGCCGCTTTAATAGAATCAACTTTTGCCTGATTCACAGTGGGAACATCAGCTAAGCTTTTTTCTACTTGCGACAGCGTATCACTTAAACTCACTTTATCGCTTTCCGTGTTTGGGCTCGATGTTGTGGTTGACGGCGATGTTTCTGCAGTCTCTTTACGCTCACCAATGTTTCGCAACGAGCTGTATTCAGCCTGCGATGGTGGCTTAATGTTATTAATTTCAGACATATAACGTGTCTCCATTTACTTTATATTGGTTGTATCGGCAGCAAATAATGAAAGTTGAGAATTTTTTACATTGTTACTTGAACAACCCCTGGTGCTTGCACGACACCCTCAACCACTCTGTTCGAAGAACTATTTTTCACTTTAATTTTGTCACCCAAGATTGCATCTTCCATTGCCATACCATTCATCCTGACCTCCATTGAGCCAGCTTGTGCAACAAGAATAACTTGCTCGCCTCGCTGTACAATTTTCTGCTGTTTGAGACTACGTGGAGTTAATGCTGTTCCCATCGCGAGTGAATATCTCAACTGCTGCCCTACAACATTATCCGACGAAAGGATAAAACCTTGTCGCAAATCGCTGATATCCTGCATCACTGTTTTGACATCAGATGCTTTCAGAACTTGGTTGGCGCTGAGCGCTCTTGCTGCCACGACAACAGGACGCAAAACTTTCACTTTGACAGAGACGTAAACAGTCCATTCTGTTAGTGTGCTGCAACGTATTCCAATTGTTCTATTTCCAGTGGTATCAGCACTGGATGATGAAAATGCACTCAGCTTGCCATCACACGCTTGCAGTCGCAAACGTTTATCCATAGCATCAACAGTAATTTGAGGATTGTCATAATAAGCTTGTGCATCATTCATTGCAAAAACATAAGCCGTTTGTTCAATACCGGCTAAAGACTGTAAAGAATCTGCATAGACAGAATGTGTCAATAAAACGGCACTTAAACATGATAAAAGTAATCTACGAATCATGAGAGTTCACCTGAACAGTAAGATCAAAAAACTTTCTGAATAGTTTGTTGCAAGTTATATGCCTAGACATGATTTTAAAAACTCAAGACTTAACAAGCCTTGCCGATAGCCTCATTAAGTAAATAGGAGTCAATATGAGCAGTATTATTGATGGTGTAGACCAACGCACGAACCTTGCTGGGACCAATCGGCTGGAATTATTGTTGTTTCGTTTGGGCACAGCTCAACTTTATGGGATTAATGTCTTTAAAGTACGTGAAGCGATAGCCTGTCCTAATCTAACGAAATTGCCACAGTCTCATCCTAATATAAAAGGTATGGCATCCATTCGTGGTCAGACGGTTAGCATCGTCGATTTATCACAGAGTATAGGGCGACGCTCTCTCGAGGATCTGGCTGACAATTTTGTTATTCTGACCGAATACAATCGCTCTGTTCAGGGCTTTTTAGTCACCTCTGTAGAACGCATCATCAATATCAGCTGGTCAGACGTATTACCACCACCGGCAGCGTCAGGGGCTAGTAACTATCTGACAGCCATTACTAAGTTCGAGGATAAGCTAGTTCAGATTATTGATGTCGAACAGGTATTAGCAGAAGTCATGGGTATTGAGGCCGATGTCTCGTCAGAGTTAGTGAATAACTACTCTGAGCATAACCAAGAAATACGCCAACACATATTGGTTGTAGATGACTCCAGTGTGGCTAGAAACCAGATAAAACGTACACTAGAACAAATCGGTCTAGAAATTACTTTGGCTAAAAATGGTAAAGAAGCGCTAGACATGCTTAAGGCGTGGGAAGCGGCAGGCGAAGATATCTACGAGAAAATTGCATTAATGATCTCGGATATTGAAATGCCAGAAATGGATGGCTATACACTCACATCGGAAGTTCGGCTGGATCCAGCAATGAAAAGTTTGCCTATTTTATTGCACACCTCAATGAGTGGCACATTTAATCAGGCATTGGTATCTAAAGTCGGTGCAGATAAATTTATACCTAAGTTCTCAGCAGATGAGTTGGCAGCAGCGGTTCAATCTATGCTGAAATAAAAAAGGCTCCTCAAGGAGCCTTTTTTAATTTAGTTTAAAGGTCCAAAACCATTTAAATCAGAGGGCATCGGAATCACATTATTTTTTTCCGTAACGATATCAGCCTTGGCTCTCATCAGATTGGTGCCAGTAAAGCCACTGACACGGTAGACCCAGTCAGATAACTTCTCATTTAGTTCTTCAACTTCAGCCTTCACTTGTTCATCAGACTTCAACACCTCTAACGCTTTAATATCATCTGGTGCCTCAGAAATAAGGTCTGACTGATAATCTGCTGATAAGGTGGTGTAATAGAAACCATCAATAAATGACGTTCTTGATGTGACAACTAAACCGTCAAAAGTGATAAAGCGGGCAATAACCACATCAGCATCACCACGATTAAACTCTTTTTTAGGCAAAACATCTTCCATGCGCAATTGATGTAAAGAGCCAGCAATATCATAACCTAGCTGAGGATATTTGAAGACCGTTTTCTCACCTGACTCGGGTGTGCCAAATCTATCTTTTTTGCCTAAATTGACCAAAGTGGCCATATCACCATTAGGTTGGATAATTTCCACACGAGCAATTCGTTCACGTGCAAGATTAATCACCTGACTATCAATCCAGTTAAGCATGACCGGACTGATTAATAAATAACCTTCTGCTAACCAGCTCTGCTCATCACCAACCCGTCTCACGTAAAACTGTTTGGGCCCGGCACTGGCCACGGTCACATCTCGTTGTTTACCCAGCAGTAAACCGGCAATGGCTTCATCGCCCTCTTTTAATATGACTTTGATCGAGTCACCATCTGGCGTTTCAGGTTTAGCGCCATCCACACCTAAAATCGGGTACTGTTCGGGGTTATTGGTTTTCTTCTCCATCAGTTTCGCTTCTGACAGATCGATTAACATCCGCTTCACTTCATCAAAGTTAGCAGGATAGTTATAGTGCTGAGGGATAAACCAATCTTCGCCTTGTCGTTGTAAAGCAAACTGATCTTCACCACTACTAAACTCAATCGTATCAACCTGACTTAATTCACTGAACAAGTCTGGAAACAATAAACCATAGTCATCATCATTATCATCAGTGCGATAAATGGTTACCAGCATCAGCAGTACCATCAACACTGTGACGATGAAAAGAATAGTCAAACTGTTGAATTTTTTTGTCATTTTATAAACCTATTTTCTAGTCGACTAAAACAGTATCGTTATTGTTGGCTACGGGCTTTATTACGTTTACGGATACGCATCCAGCCAGTAAAAACCGCTAATAACCCGACTAATATCGGCACTAATCCAATATTGAAAAACTTCAACTGTGCATCCAGTTTATCGATATCTTTACGTAAATTAGCTTGCACATCTCGTAATTGTTGTTGAGTTTTATTAGCTGTCAGGCGGAACTCAGCAATTTCTTTTTGTTGTTCAGGAGACAAAATCTGCTCCCCTGAACCACTTCGCTGAACCTGCATACGAGCTATGCGTTGTTGCGTTTCTTTTAATTTGTTTTGCAATTCCCGTTCTTTGGTGCGGAAACGCTTCTCTGCATCACGTTGGAGTGCAATGACTTTATGGAACGGTCTGGAGAAGCCAGCACGAGAACGAATGCTGATTAGGCCCTCACTGCCAGTCATATCCTCGATCGCATTAATCAAGAAATCGATATTGTTAGAGGTATTAAATGCCAACTGTTTACCGTAAAAATCCTGCGTTTCCACCCAGAAACGGTCATCAAGCATGTCGACATCTGCGATCGCAATGACATCAATAGCTTGTTTTGCATTATCTAAATGCCCAGGCATTTTTTTGATGTCTCCTGATACAGTTTTTGCTCCATCCGGGAAAGCTGTTTTCACTTCGCCCTGCGCACGTATTGCCATAGGGTAACTAATGGTTCCCGCCTGATATTTGGTCAATAATGCGACAGGGTCATTACGAAACTGAACAACCCTTTTATCAACCAGCATGGCTTCATTGCTTGAAGAGAAAAGCGGCGTGATATTGGTAGTATGCTCATCCAGAATTTCAAAACGTCCTGGCGTGGCGACATTGAGTTGACGCAATGCTGAGGTGATACGTTCATCTTTGTTGAAGTTATCTTTTACTAACTTTTGCCATAGAACA
>NZ_DIAC01000070.1:25194-31424 GCF_002414625.1 Methylophaga sp. UBA5088
CATAGAACATAATCAATAGGCTGATAGTCTGTCTTAGCACCAAAATCTACCTTGGTTGCTGTTTTTCTATCAGCCACGACATCCGTATTTGAACGTTTGAATCCCCATGCTGTAAACAGTTCTTCCATATTTGAGCTACGCGGTGCCAGCATGGCGCTCATCGGATTGTCCGGATCTTTTTTCGGTTTATCGACTTCTGCATAAGGATCAACATAGGTAATTAATTTACCGCCAGCTAAAACATACTGATCAATCGCATACAACGTGCTTTCAGATAATTCTTTCGGGTGAATCACCACTAACGCATCCATGCTGGATGGAATACGACGGATATCTGTCGGCAACATTGATACATTAAACATCTGACGCAATTCTGCCATCACTGCCCAGGGTTTGGCTCCATCAGGAGAAGCGACTTCGCCTTTAAGTGGGTCATACTGCTCACCATCCACCTCAAGCGAACTGATAACACCTACGGCTTTTCTGTTGTTGTTTGAAAGTTTGTAGATCAGTTTTGTCAGGTCGTATTCAAGTGTGTCTTCTTTCTCTGGTTGAAAGAAAGGTATGGTTTCAACACCATCAATTTCATTGGTACCAGCCAGACCGAAGTACAAAGGATCAGACTCACCATCAATAGGCACAGACTGTAAGCCATATTGATCGGCACGCTGTTCATCTGATGAAAAAGGTTCAGGATTCATAATAAACAGGCGAATCTTGCCGTTTGAGGCACGCTGATACTCAAGCAATAACTCTTGTACACGCTGGGCATACGATTTTAAGCTGGGCAACGCCTGAGCTGCTTTTTCAGTGTAGTAGAAACGCAGACTGATCGGCTCATCCATTGACTGCAGGATATTGATGGTGCCATCGGACAAGGTATAAAGATTATCTTCTGTCAAATCCACACGAGCAGATTTGAAATTGCCATTAACGACAACATTGAAAGATACAAACAAAATAATGGCCAAAATCAGGCCGGTTGCAGATAAAAGTTGTTTATTCATCGTCGCAATTCTCTCCTAGTCTGCCTTACGAGCATTGACGATAAGGGCATTCGCAAATAGCCAGATAACGATTAGTGAAATAAAATACATCATGTCTCGCATATCGATGACCCCTTTGCTGATCGCGTCAAAATGGGTCAAGAAACTAAACGAGCTCACTGTTTCTACCAGTGTTTTTGGTGCCCAGCCGCTGAAAAAGTCAATGACGATGCCATAGCCGCTTAGTACAAATACCAAGCTGATAATCAAGCTGATGACAAAGGCAATCACTTGGTTTTTGGTAATCGCGGATATGCATGAACCAATCGCCAAAAAACCACCAGCCATGAGTAAACTTCCCAGGAAGCTTGCCACAATGACACCGTTATCCGGGTTACCGAGATAATTCACCGTAATCCATAAAGGGAAATTCAAGAATAAGGCTAAGCCCGTAAATGCCCATGCGGCGAGGAACTTACCGATAACAGCTTCAAACACAGAAACAGGTAAGGTCATTAATAGTTCAATTGACCCGCTCTTACGTTCTTCAGCCCATAAACGCATGGAAATAGCAGGAATAAGTAAAATATACAGCCACGGATGCATGGAAAAGAATGGGTAAAGATCTGCTTCACCGCGTTGGAAAAAATTACCGACATAAAACGTTGAAAAACCGGTAAGCAGCAAGAATATGATGATGAAAACGTAAGCCACTGGTGTAGCAAAGTAGCCATTAAATTCACGTTTCATAATGAACCAGATATTACGAATATTCATCAGTTTTTGGCTCCCGTATTTGGCATGGTGATACTGCGGAAGACTTCGTCCAAACGCCCTGATTCCGCATGAAGGGCATCAATACTCCACCCATTCTCACGAATCTTTTCTGATAATTCTGCAGTAATTTGTTGACCTTGTTTCGGATACACTCTAAATCCAGCGCTTTCCAAAGGTTCAACACGAGCAACAAAGGCTAATGAATTCAGGAAGCTTTCGAATGCTTTCTGCTCGACATCCGCTACATTGACGACCACCGCATTGTAATAACGTGATCTCGACTCGAGTTCCTGTGGTGTGCCATCAAACTTCACTTTACCGTTGGCAATCACCACATTGCGGGTACACAGTGCATGTACTTCTTCGAGGATGTGGGTAGAGATAATGATGGCTTTATCTTCAGCCATTTCATTAATTAATGTTCTGACTTCGTGTTTCTGGTTAGGGTCCAAACCATCGGTAGGTTCATCGAGTATTAACACAGGCGGGTTATGCAAAATAGACTGCGCTAGTCCTACACGACGTTTATAGCCTTTCGAGAGCGTTTCGATGGGTTGATACATGACATTGGTGATACGTGCCCGTTCTGCTGCACTATCGACAGCTCGCCGTCTGTCTGCCCCTTTGATTCCACGAATTTCTGCAATGAACTTCAGGAAACTATCCGGCGTCATATCAGCATACGCTGGTGCACCCTCAGGAAGATATCCCAAGTGCGCTTTTACCGAAATAGGGTCATTAAGTACATCATAACCACAAACTCTTACCGTGCCTTTAGTCGGTGTTAAAAAGCCGGTAATCATTTTCATCGTCGTTGATTTACCCGCGCCGTTTGGGCCTAAAAACCCGAGCACTTCGCCTTTACTGACAGAAAAAGACACACCATCAACGGCTTTGATCGCACCAAAGTATTTGGCCAGATCATCGATCTCAATTCTCAATGTCATAACAAAAGCGTCCCCCGCTTCCTAATCATTTTTGCAAACCCGTCATTATTCTGAGGTGAAGCAATTTAAGTCAAGCTTGAATTGTCTTTCATTAACCCCATTGTCTTAAAGATTCATAGCGCATAAGCTGTCACAGAACATTCCCACTTAATCAGATATGAGATGTCAATGAAACGCTTAACAGATAAAATCCGTGATTTAGGTTGGTCAGTCAGCGACAGTTTCGCTGATACCACGACCCGTCAACGTATCATTAAGACAGCCGGCATCATTCTTAGTATTGTTGCTATTTTTATGATGACCTTAATGATATGGTGGAACTTCGCCCCAAGTGAGTTTGAACCCACTGAAAATGCCAGAATCATGGCATCGCAACAGCAACAACATCTCGTCACCGGATATACATCATCAGCTACACTAATCACCCTCGCTGAAAACCTTCTGGATAAACCCGGCGGCTACCTCACAAATGATGTCATGCCACCCTCCGTTTGGATGGACAATATGCCTCGTTGGGAGTTCGGAGTGCTGGTACAGATTCGTGATTTTTCTCGCGTATTGCGCAACGACATCAGCCGTTCCCAATCTCAGTCCAGAGAAGATGAGGACCTGGCACTTGCCGAACCTCAGTTTAACTTTAACTCCAACTCATGGCTTTTCCCACCGACAGAACGTGAATATCGTGCCGGCATTAAATCTCTCAAGTCCTATCTGGCTAGACTGAGTAGTAATGAGGATGATGCTCAGTTTTATGCCAGAGCAGACAACCTGGTTTCTTGGTTATCTGTTGCTGAAAAACGCTTAGGCAGTTTGTCACAGCGTCTCACGGCCAGTGTAGGACAGGTGCGTATTAATACTGATCTAGCAGGCGATGCAGAAGCCATACAGTCAACCCCACTGGCGGATGAAGTGGTGACAAAAACACCTTGGAATAAAATTGATGATGTGTTTTACGAAGCACGAGGGACAACCTATGCCCTAATCCATCTGCTGAAAGCAGTGGAATATGACTTTTCAGATGTATTAAGAAAGAAAAATGCGCTGGTGAGTCTACGCCAGATCATTCGAGAGCTGGAAGCCACACAGGAACCGGTATTGAGTCCGGTCATTCTGAATGGAAGTGGTTTTGGCCTATTTGCTAATCACTCATTGGTGATGGCTTCTTATGTGTCACGGGCCAATGCCGCATTAATTGATTTGAGAGATTTATTGAATCGAGGATAAACTCCTCTCAAAGCAGGGCATTTAACCTGCACAATAAGGCAAATCACCCAACCTGACAGCAAAATAACATCCTATAATCGAACTATCCGGCCCCGCTAATTGGGGCTGGCTGTTCAGATTTGATGGAGATATCAATGTTGTTTCAACTTAAATCAATTAAACCAGTTGCACTTTCTGCGGCGCTACTACTTATGTCTGCCACATCCGCTTTTGCTGATGATAAACCTTATACCGTAACCAATGGTAATGAGCTTGATTCCGCTAGTTACGCGGGTTTCAAACTTTATAGAAATTTCTGTGCTCGCTGCCATGGTACATACGGGCAAGGTATGGTCGGACCTAACTTAGCTGAAAGTCTCAATGTGATCTCTAAAGAAGAGTTTTTTAACACCGTTGAACATGGAAAAACTGGAACGATTGGTAGTATGCCAGCTTGGGCATCGAACCCGAAAGTCATGAAAGGTCGGGAAAATATTTACAACTACCTCAAAGCCAGAGCTGATGGCGCAATTGGTGAAGAAAAACCCAAAAAAGCTAAATAAACCAGAAAAATAAGCTTTATACTCAATAAAAAAGTAGAGGGCTGCCAAGCAGCCCTCATTGTTAACTTAGCTTAAAAAGCCCATTGGCTTCGCACTTGAAATACGGATAGCTCATCATTGTCATTCGGTCCACCATCAACGTCCAGTACATCCACATAGTTTGCAGAAAAGCGTAATGTGGGTGTGGGATACCAGTTTACTCCGTAGGTCATGGCATCTGCCTCGCCACCATCGATTCCGGCATCACTCAAGTCGAGTGAGCTATAGCGCAATGCCAGCTCCCATGCGCCAACACCACCGTCACCAACAATGGAACTGGGTTTCACACCACCCATAACACCATTTTTGTACTGGCGAGTCTCACCCGTCAATATATAACCGGCCTGCAAATACCAGCCATCAAAATCTGCATCTTTACCGTTATTACGATTCACCTGGGTGGTGATATATTCACCTTGGACAGAATATGGCCCGTGACCAGCAGCCAGTTCAGCGCCGATATTGTAATAGTCTGCTACGGAACTGATATCGTCTGTATAAATAATACTCACACCGGACACATGTGACTCAGCCTCACTATCGAACCCCACATCGCCGTTATCACCGGTATCACGGTAGTCAAGACCCAGTCCTAAATGAACAAAATGCACACCATCATTAATCGGTGCCCAAGTACCACGAGCCGTTGCCCCCCAGCCTTCATCATTCTGACCACCTTTATTATTGATGGAATCACCAAAGATACCTGTCGCCCATGACCAATGGGTGGTTGCGTTACTGGCCATAATCCCCATCTTTCTTCCTGATGAAAAAGCATTAGGCAGGGCTCGTTCCATAAACAATGTGTTATTAGCACTGGTCAGATAATCTAAGCTGAATGGTGTTTTAAAATTACCCACCGTGATATCCAATGGCTCAAATCCAGTGTAGGCCAGATAGGCATCGGTGATACCTTTGCCGTTCGATCCTGTACTGGCAAAGTCATATTCGAGCTTAAAGTCCCAAACGTTATACATTGTGCCTGCATAAGAAATCCGTGCACGTCTGAACTCAGAACCGTCACCCATTTCTGGCTGACCGCTGTATGTTGCCGCATCCGCTTGTAAACGCCCACCTAACTTACTCTCAAACTTGCCATCACGGGTTTTCACCCCAATCCCACCTTTGACAGTGACTTCAACATCGGAGGGTTTTGTCGCTTCAGCAAGCTTGGCATCAACTTGTTGTTTTTCTTGTTGTGCCTGAGCCTGATTTTGTTTTAACTCTGCCATCAAACGGCCATACTGGTCATCATTGACCATACCGTTTTCATGCAGCATATTAATTAGAGTTTCAATTTCAGATCCCGCATAGGCAGGGCCCGATAATGCAGCCAAAATACCAGCAGCCAGCAGGCTTTTCTTTATCGTCATGTTGTTCTCCTTGTCTGAATTTTTAACACTACGTAGCTGCAAAACAGCTTGTAATATTAGTTAGCGGTTAAAAGGCGCTTATCATGACAGTTTTATTACAACACTTACCCGATGTGAATCATGGAAATTAAAATAGACTTTCACTGGCAACTGACCCAGCATGGAAAACCGCATCATATTGATGACATTCTGTTTCAGATGCTTGAAGCCATTCAGCAAGAAGGTTCTTTAAAACAAGCGACCGAAAAACTTGGTGTCTCATATCGTTTTGCCTGGGGTTTATTAAATAAATGGGAAGCACTACTGGGCCAGCCATTAGTTATTCTTGAGCGAGGCCGGGGG
>NZ_DIAC01000070.1:31516-33951 GCF_002414625.1 Methylophaga sp. UBA5088
GGGCCGGGGGGCTCGGTTAGCGGTTGTCGGGGAGAAACTGATGCATGCGAACCGACACCTCAGTGCCTCTTTTTCTCCTGAACTGGATAACTTCTCTACAGAACTAAAACGAGAATTTGAAGCCATCCTCGATCATAGTCCACGTGATACGTTTAAGATTTTTACCAGTCATGGCTTAGCTGTAGGGGCTCTTAAAGAATTAATTGATCAGCAATCTGATTTTTTATTGGATTTACATTTTCATGGCAGTCAGGAAAGTCTGAAAGCACTCAAAGCCGGTGATTGTCACATTGCCGGCTTTCACCTCCCTATCGGTGAATTGAAACGTCATTTGATGATCGACTACCTCAAACTTTTGGATGAAAAACAGCATCAGTTAATCTATGTTGTCAGACGAAACCAAGGCTTGATGGTGTCTCGTGATAACCCAAAACAGATTGATGATATCCGCTCTCTAACAATGGATGGTGTCACTTTTATTAACCGTCAAATGGGGTCTGCTACTCGAACCTTGTTTGATCAACTGCTTGCCGCTCATCATATCTCCAGTGATGAGATTAAAGGTTACTCGCATGAAGAGTTTACGCACATGGCCGTTGCAGCCATGGTTGCCAGTGGTGCAGCAGATATCGGTTTCGGTATCGCTCCCATTGCCGACAAGTTTAATCTGGAATTCATTCCTTTGGTATGGGAACACTACTGCTTGGTCGTACCGCAGTTATTAGTGGATGACCCTCGGGTTCAAGCCATTATCAGCTTATTAAAAAGTGATGCTTTTCATCGAAAAGTCAGAGACTTCAAAGGCTACGATACCGCACGCTCAGGTGAGCTTGTTAGTTTTGACGAAATATTTACCTAAAGACGTTGCCAATGACCGCTTTTACCACCTGATTTTTCCAGCAAACCAATGTCGGTCATGATCATACCTTTATCCACTGCTTTACACATATCATAAATCGTCAACAAGGCGATCTGAACTGCAGTAAGAGCTTCCATTTCGACGCCAGTCTGACCACTGGTCCCGACCGTTGCCCGGCAGTGAATGGATGCATTTTTATTATCTAGCTCAAATTCTACTGAAACCTTTGTTAAAGCCAGAGGATGACACAACGGTACGAGATCAGCTGTTTTTTTCGCCGCCATAATCCCGGCAATGCGAGCAATCCCCAAAACATCGCCTTTTTTATGTCCGCCTTGCTCCACTAATTTAAATGTGTCAGGCAGCATCAAAATCTTCCCCTCTGCGATGGCAAGCCGCTCTGTGGTTGCTTTTCCACCAACATCAACCATATGAGCTTCACCAGCTTGATTAAAATGGGTCAAATCTGACATCGCAAATGTTATCCTCTAGCTTTAAATTTAGCTGAAACGATCAACCAGATGAGTATTCAAGTCAAATTTTTTGCCAGCCTTCGTGAAAAGCTAGGTCAATCTGATATAGAACTTGCTGCCGCCAGCACAGCTCTGGATGCCTGGAATCAAGCGACTCAAAATAAACCCGTACCAGATAATCTGCTTGTCGCCATCAACTTGGATTATGCCAAGCTGGACACACCCGTCCAAGACGGTGATGAAGTGGCGTTTTTCCCACCGGTGACCGGAGGTTAATATGTCTAGCTGGGTGAGTGAACAGTGCATTGAGCCTTGGGAAATCATAGCCAAGCAACAACGTGCTCAGGACATAGCAGGTCAATTTGGCGCCACGGCCAGTTTTGTCGGTACGATGCGTGACTTTAGTGATCGTCCGGATATTACCAAGATGCTGCTCGAACACTATCCGGCGATGACTGCACGTTACCTGCAAAAACTGGAAGACAAAGCAAAAGATCAATGGCCATTATTGGACTGCCTGATCGTACACCGTGTGGGCGAAGTGCTGCCCGGCGATGCCATTGTCGTTATTGCCTGCTGGTCAGCCCATCGCCGTGCCGCACTCGATGCCTGTGACTGGTTAATTGAAGAATTAAAGTACAAGGCACCATTTTGGAAAAAAGAATTCACCGAACAAGGTCAACACTGGGTAAGCGGTAATACCGACGGACATTAAACGAGGATAGTCATTATGATTACAGCTCTGTATGCCAGCCTCTGCGCCTTATTTATCGTCAAGTTATCACTGGGTGTTATTGCTGTGCGCCGACAACATAAAATCGGATTGGGTGATGGTGGCAATGAAGAATTACAGTTAGCCATCCGAGCACAAGGTAATGCCACTGAATACATTCCTATCACCTTGATTCTGATGTTTCTTCTTGAAAACATCATTGTATACAACTGGATGATTCATCTCGCTGGTATCACCCTGCTCACGGGTAGGCTCATCCATGCCATAGGTATCAAAAACCATGATCTGAAAAAGCGTGTTCTCGGCATGAAAATCACGCTTTATCTGATTATAGCTTTGTCGATATTAAATATCGTTTATTTTGCGTTAG
>NZ_DIAC01000070.1:34078-34367 GCF_002414625.1 Methylophaga sp. UBA5088
GTTTATTTTGCGTTAGCATATTTAATGCCTGTCAGTTAGGTTCCTTGCTCTCCAATCCCAGTTCATCCCAAATAGCATCAATACGCTTAACCACATCCGCATCTCGCACGATGGGTCTTCCCCACTCCCGGTCAGTTTCACCTGGCAGTTTGTTGGTTGCATCCAATCCCATCTTGGAACCGAGACCAGACACAGGTGAGGCAAAATCTAAATAATCAATCGGCGTATTTTCCACCAGAGTAGTATCCCGCGCGGGATCCATTCGAGTGGTAATGGCCCAGATCACATC
>NZ_DIAC01000011.1:0-2438 GCF_002414625.1 Methylophaga sp. UBA5088
TTAACCAGACCCAGGGCTTACCGCTATCAAACCAGATTTTCATTGAAGAACGTTGTTTCATTCTATTTCCTACTACAGCGAACTGTATTTATTACGTAAACGCTGACGCACAATTTCAGCAACGGTATTAAGAATAAACGTTGCTAAAAACAACACTAATGCCGCCAGGAACAGAACCCGGTAATGCGAGCTGGCGACTTCTGCTTCGGGCATTTCTACAGCAATATTGGCTGATAACGCTCTGAAACCCTCGAAAATATTAAAGTCCATAATCGGTGTGTTACCGGTGGCCATCAACACAATCATGGTTTCACCTACAGCACGCCCCAGACCGATCATCACCGCTGAGAAAATACCAGGGCTGGCGGTCAGCAGCACCACACGCGTCATGGTTTGCCATGGCGTTGCACCCAACGCTAAAGAACCAATGGTCAGATGTTTCGGCACGCCAAAAATAGCGTCTTCTGTAATCGAAAAGATGGTTGGAATCACTGCAAACCCCATCACGAGGCCCACTACTAATGAATTTCGTTGGTCATAATCAATGCCCATCTCATTCAGGAACTGCGGCATATTGCCATCAAATAACCACAATTCAATTGCGCCACTCGATGCCATCGAGACATACCCCACCAGCAGCACGATAGGAATTAAGATCGCAGGCTCCCAACCATCCGGGATACGCTCACGCCAGCGCTTGGGAAGTTTCGTCCAGCCCCAGGCAGTGAGAATAATCATGACGGGCAACATAAACAGTAACGTAAAGACACCCGGTAATTGATCTTCAACCAATGGTGCCAACCAGAGCCCCGCCAAAAACCCTAAAATAACGGTTGGCAATGCCTCCATAATTTCAATGGTAGGTTTCACAAAGCTGCGCATCCGGGGCGACATGAAATAGGCAGTGAAAATAGCGCCCATGATAGCGAGAGGCACTGCCACCAGCATCGCGTAGAAAGCAGCCTTAATGGTGCCAAAGGTTAACGGCGTTAAACTGAATTTAGGTTCGAAGTCATTACTGGCCGAAGAGGATTGCCAAATATATTCTGGTTTATCACGGCTTTCATACCAGACTTTCTCCCATAAGGAATGCCATGAGATATCAGGGTGTTCGTTATCAATATCCAGCAACCTGACATCACCTTTATCAGTGAAGCTGATAAGCCCATTGGCCCGTGGTGATAAAGCAATAACGGCATTATTATCGACGTATGGTTCAACCAATAGCGTGCGATGAGCCGTGGTGTGGTAAATGCCTAAGTGACCGCTTTCATCCAGCGTGACAAAACCTTTTCGGGCCTGTTCCGGTGCGATGGCAATAATCGGACTGTTTTGTTCAGCAAAACTCCGAACATTGTGTAAGGTGTAGTTATTGTCTTTATCCCTGACAGGAAACCATTGATCAATCTGACCGTCACTACGTCCTATCAATACTGAAATGCCACCTGTCAGAAATTCAAAGCTAGTAATATCAACCCCGGTCGGTACGGCTTTGATTTTCTGAATCAGTCGAGGCTTATCCAGGTTTTGTACGTCGTAGTAATAAACAAACCCTTTATCATCCACCAAGTAAAGTTCACGCTGATCTATATCGAGCTTAACGTTAGTCAACTGACTAGCGCCTTCTACGACAAGCTCGTGCTTTTTCTCCATGATAGTGAACTGTGTGTCATCAAGAAAATTAGCTTCTTTTTCGAAACGTTTTAAAACTAAGCGTTTGTCTTCAGTGTAAGCTGCAAAAGTCGTTTTATCTTCGTAACTCTGAACGGAAAGTAAATCAATTGCCTGACCTTGATCATCTATGAGGAGATGTTTTTCACCGAGCGGAAAAGTGATTTCAGGCACAATCACTCGCTGGGTTCCGGTTGGATACGTGACCTTATAACGCTCTTTGAACACTAAAGCATGGCCATCAGCAAAGCCATAACTAAACACTCCGGTAGTGGCTGCACCAGCACTGACACTACTGATTGCTTTTCCTTGCAGAGGTAAGGTGACCTCGTTCATCGTATTGCCGTTTTGTGCTTCAAAAAAACGGACACCACCATCATCATTAACTGCCATGGCGACTGTGTTGTATTCATTCAAAGATAAAAACACGGGCGGCTTAGTATCGCTGTGATAGGTGGCTTCGGTGTTGAGGCTAGCACCTTGGAATAACGGCATCACAACATAAAGTAGATAGAAGAAAATCAGCACAATAGCGAGGATGACCGAAATACCACCTACCGCCACGCCATATTTAGCTACGCGGTCTTTGGTTTCACGCCAGGCACGGCGGCGCTTTGCTACTTTGGAGCCAGGCGCTGGTAATACACTATTCTCGACGGTTTGTTCTTGCATCTAGCCATACCACTTAAGTTTATTTTTTGCTTTCTTCATTGCTAAACATACTGATTTGGAGTGTATTTAGCGATAAATTTAGAAAAAACGCCCCG
>NZ_DIAC01000011.1:2531-8112 GCF_002414625.1 Methylophaga sp. UBA5088
GCCCCGTAAAAACGGGGCGCTTCTCTCGTCTTAGCAAATGCTTGTTTTTATTGCAGCTTTTGCAATTCTTTTTCAACAACAGCATCTGGAAGTGGAATATAGCCATCTTTGACGACCACTTTTTGACCCACTTTAGACAGAATCATTTTAACGAATTCACGATCAATCGGCGCTAATGGTTTGTTAGGCGCTTTATTGATGTAAACATACAGGTAACGTGAAAGCGGGTATGAACCATTCGCTGCGTTATCTAATGTAGCCGGAATCATTTCACCGCCTTCTTTTTTCGCTAATGCCAATGCTTTAACGCCAGACGTTTTATAACCGATACCAGAGTAACCGATACCGTTCAGTGATTTAGTCACGCCTTGAACAACAGAAGCCGAACCTGGTTGTTCATTCACACTGTTTTTGTAGTCACCTTTACAAAGGGCGTGATCTTTAAAGTAACCGTAAGTACCAGAAACTGAGTTACGACCATATAGCTGAATATTACCTAAATCCTGACCTAACTGACTCCAGTTAGTGATGTCTTCTGAATAACCACATGTACGTGTTGCAGAGAAAATCGCATCCACTTGTGGAATAGTCAGACCATCGATTGGGTTATCTTTGTGTACATACACAGCAAGCGCGTCAATAGCCACACGAATTGGCGTTGCTTTATAACCATATTTTGCTTCAAAAGCCGCGTCTTCTTTGTCTTTCATTTTGCGGCTCATTGGACCAAAGTTAGATGTGCCTTCAGTCAATGCAGGAGGCGCAGTTGAAGAGCCCGCAGCCTGAATTTGAATACTGACATTTGGATATTCACGTTTGAACTCTTCAGCCCACATGGTCATCAGATTCGCTAACGTGTCTGAACCAACACTCGACAAGCTGCCTGAAATACCACTCACTTTTTCATAGTCAGGTAAAGCAGGATCGACATCGCCCGCAAATGTCAGCGGCGAGAAAGCCATTGTCATTGCAGCACCTAGCAGAGCAAGGTTTTTCTTGAACATAGTGTTCAACTCCCAAAGATTAAAAGAAAAAAAGCAACGTTATTAACGTAAGCGCTAGGTAGTATGAGTTTTTCGTGTGACAAGCATATGAAAGTAATATGACAACCATGTTACAACAGCAATTTTGTTTACTTGCCAGACACTTAGACCGGAATTTTCTCCACTGCAGATGTTTCAGGAAAACAGCACTTAAAACTGCTGCCCTTACCTAGCTCGCTGTTGATGATGAGCTTGGCACCGTGCCGCTGAAGCACATGTTTTACTATGGCAAGCCCAAGTCCTGTGCCACCGGCGTCACTACTTCTACCTTTATCAACACGATAGAATCGTTCTGTTAATCGCTCCAGATGATGCGCAGCAATCCCTTCACCTTCATCAGTTACTTCAATGCACACACCATTGTCAGTTTCACGCCAACTCAGCGCCACTAAGCATCCTGCTGGCGTGTATTTCACAGCATTGAAGACCAGATTTGATACTGCGCTGCGTACTTCACCTAAATCACACACAAGCCATTTATCAGTTTCTAGGTTAAGGCTAAATTGATGGTCATGAAAGTGCTCCAATGCTTTGGCATCTTCGATAATTGAATGCAGTAATTTTTCAACATCCGTTGGCACTCTGCGTAAGGACTTCTCCCCTGTTTCCAGTTGCGACAGTACCAATAAATCTTTGATCATCATATGCATGCGCTCACTCTGCTGGCGCATAGCAGGGAGGGCCATCTTCCACTGTTCTGGGTCAGTGTCTTCAGTGAATGCTTCCAAATATCCACGTAATACCGTTAACGGGGTTTTTAGTTCATGCGATACATTGGCAACAAAGTCACGCCGCATTCGCTGTAGCTTGATGGTTTGCGTGATATCACGAGCAATCAATAATCGGCCTGATCCCATGTAGTTGACTAATTTCACCTCTAGTTGAATATCTTCATTTAGGGGTGATTTGACTGTTGCTGTGCCGCCCAGATGAATATGATTTTCCAGAAGCTGTTGAAAAGCAGGCTCGCGAATCAGATTATTAATCCTGACATGATTATCGCGCGGCCAGCGCACACCCAACAATTCCCGGGCGGCCTGATTAGCCCAATCCACCTCGCCATACTCTCCCAACACAACAATACCATCTGGTAAGGCAGCGGTAGCCGACTGAAACCGCTTGAGGTAGTCGGTCATTTTTTTCTTACGATTGCTGTTTTGTTGGCGCATTTGTTCTATTTGACGACACACATCATCAATGACGCCTTCCGCGCTGGGGGAGCGCCGCTTTTTAGGTTTTTGCAACCAATACCAGAGCTTGTACCAATTATGTTGCAGCCACAAAGCATAAGCCAAAGAGGCCACAAACATAAAAGCCATCATTTGACCAAACAAAAGTCCAACAAAACCTGCCAGACTGACAAGCGTTAGCAGTCGCCAATTATCCCATTGCATGATTCAGGTCGCTTAATCGACTGAAAAACGATAGCCAACACCTCTGACAGTCTGGATAAACTGGTCATGCCCCGTTGGTTCCAGCGCTTTACGTAACCGGCGAATATGGACATCGACTGTGCGTTCTTCAATGTATACCGTATCGCCCCAAACGTAATCGAGTAACTGTGATCGGCCATACGCGCGTTCAGGGTTTTTCATAAAAAAGTGCAGTAAACGAAACTCAGTTGGGCCTAACTCAACACGCACATCATCTACCGTCACCCGGTGACTTTTTGTATCCAGTACCAAATTCGCAAACTGTAACTTCTGAGCATCTTCATTTTCAGGTGGCAGGCAACGACGCAAGACCGCTTTGATGCGAGCAATCAACTCAGGGGGAGAAAAAGGTTTGTTGACGTAATCATCAGCCCCTACCGCCAGGCCTTTGACCATATCTTCACTTTCACCTTTAGCGGTAAGCATAATGACTGGAATATTCGCCAGGAACTCATTTGCACGCAATCGACGAATAAATTCTATGCCATCAATGCCGGGTAACATCCAATCCAATAAAATCATGTCCGGTTGATCATTTTTTAAGACATCCAGACCTGACTCGGCATCACCTACTGAGACACAACTTAGACCTGCTTGCTTAAGGGTAAACGACAACATATCTCTGATGGCAGCATCATCTTCAACCACTAATACGCTTGTAGCCATAATATTCGTCCAACTATTTGCTTCGATAATTAATAACTATCTTACCGCTGAATTATGACATTTTAGTAACAAGCGTGATTTTTATTGTCATAACAACGGATTAAACCCATCAAAAAACAAAAAAAGCCACAGATTCTTAACAGAAGCTGTGGCTATATGACAGTTTTATGTCAGAACATACATCCCTGTTTTAATTCATAATTCCTTTGATCATATAAAATAATGACGCCGATAAAACAGCTGCCGCTGGCACCGTAATTAACCAAGCTGTAATAATTTTTCTGACAATGTCACGTTTGACATATAAGCTTTTCTTTTCTTTCTTCAGCACTTTCTTCGCTTTTTTCAGCGTATCTTTTTCACGATCAATCGAGCTGTATAACTGCGTAATGCGCTGGTAGTCTGCGGCTGATTTTTGTTTTTTATCCAAAAGCATATTGAGCTCGCTACGTAAGGCACTCAATAAACGCTTCTCTTCCTGTATTTCTTGTTTATCTCGCTCAATTTCCTGCTTTAAACTACTCGATTTGTCCATCCATTCTCGTAAAAAACCGACCCCAAACACACCACCAATAGCAATATGTGTAGAGCTGACCGGTAAGCCAAGCTGGCTGGCAATAATCACTGTGATGGCAGCAGCCATGGCGATTGAAAAGGCACGCATTTGATCGAGCTCAGTGATTTCGCCGCCTACTGTGCGAATCAATCTCGGGCCATAGAGTCCCAAGCCAAGTGCAATACCAAAAGCACCTACGGCCATTACCCAAAAAGGTATACCGGCTTTAGCATTAATGCCTCCTGTCATTACGGCATCATGGATAGCCGCAAGCGGGCCAATCGCATTCGCAACGTCATTCGCACCATGCGCAAAGCTCAATAAGGCTGCGGCAAAAATCAGCGGAATAGTAAACAGGATATTGATGCTTTCACGATCATTGTTTAATTTCGGCAAACGACGGCGCAACGAGGCTTTGACTAGAAAAAATGAAATAATCGCCACAATCAAGCCGATGGTTGATGCTTGCAGCATAGTTGGTTTGTCAACGATTTCTACGGTGAAGAACCAGTCATTGATTAGGGTTAAGAATTTCGGCCATATATGCTTCAGCCCTTTTAACACCAAATACGTCACAAAAGCCCATGCCATTATCGAGACATAAACGGGCACCCATTTCAGTGATGCAGCTATTTTATTATCTTGAAAAATAATGGTTTTTTTGATGGCAAATAAGAAGGCAGCAGCAACGACACCACCGATCACAGGGGATATGATCCACGATCCTACAATGGCGCCCATCGTGCCCCAGTTCACTATCTCAAATCCAGCGGCAGCAATACCTGCCCCCATTACCCCACCGACAATGGAGTGTGTGGTGGAGACTGGCGCCCGAGCAAAAGTCGCCATATTCAACCAAAGTGCAGCCGCTAATAAGGCTGCCATCATGGCCCAGATAAAGGTGTCACTCTGCTGACCAAACTTATCGATATCGATGATGCCGTTTTTAATCGTAGAAACCACATCGCCACCAGCGATGATGGCACCACTTGCCTCGAAGATCATCGCGATAATGATAGCGCCGCTCATCGTCAATGCTTTGGAACCGACCGCAGGGCCCACATTATTGGCTACGTCATTAGCACCAATATTCATGGCCATATAGGCGCCAAAAACAGTGGCTATCGCCAGAAAAAGATTATTAGGCACACCACCACTGGTGATGAAGCTATACCCTAATACGGCCACCATAAAAAAAAGGGCCATGCCGATTCTGGTTAATTCGCCATGACTCTTTTTATAAGCCTGTTTTTCAATTTTATGGATGTCTTTGATTTCCACGATGATTCCGTTTTTAACGACCCAAAACGGCGCAATTATTACAGCAATGTGACACAAGGCATACCCCAAACAAGACTGATGTAACTATTGCCTGCTATGATTGTCTAGTTATACAACCTTCTGACAAGCATTTGAGACTGATGAAAAAATTTTTATTTTTTATACTTCTGTTAACTGTTTTTAATGCACATGCGCGCAGCAGCCTTTTTGATGGTCTAGGTTTAAGTAACAACGACGATGTACCACCGCTTGTAGAAGAGGCGTTTCAATTTCGAGCAGAAGTGAATGATGCCAATAGTATTCTGGTGCATTGGAAGGTGCTGGAGGGTAACTACCTATATCGCGATAAACTACAGTTTGATGTCATCGGCAATGACAAGATAAAGCTTGGCAACATCCGTTTTCCTGCAGGAGAAAACAAACAGGATGAGACCTTTGGTCTGGTCGAAGTTTACCATCACGACGTATCCCTCGTTATTCCGATAAAGCAACGACCTGAGGAAGCCGTGACCTTCACCTTGAAGGCCCATTTCCAGGGATGCTCTGAAAAATTTGGCATCTGTTATCCGCCTTCAGAGCAACAAATTGACCTGGCTTTACCG
>NZ_DIAC01000011.1:8284-27325 GCF_002414625.1 Methylophaga sp. UBA5088
GGCTTTACCCGCCATAAGTGGCGCTGTAGAACAAGATATTCAAGGTATCAACCCGCCTGCTGCCAGCCAACTTACCGAGCAAGACCGTATCGCTCAAAAACTCGAGCAGGAAAATCTGGGGCAAATCATCCTTGGTTTTATCGGTCTGGGTCTGCTACTGGCATTTACACCCTGCATTTTCCCAATGATCCCAATCTTATCCAGCATCATTGTCGGTGAGGGAGAGCATATCACTACACGCAGAGCCTTCACCTTATCATTAGTGTATGTGTTGGCCATGTCTGTCACTTATACAATCGCTGGTGTCGTGACAGGCTTGTTGGGTGAAAATTTACAAGCGATGTTCCAAAACCCATGGATTATCAGCGCCTTTAGTGCGCTATTTGTTGTCCTCGCTTTATCCATGTTTGGTTTATACGAACTGCAACTTCCTCACTCAGTACAGCATCGCTTACATCAACTTAGTCACAAACAACAAGGTGGCAAATTGATGGGCGTGGCTGTAATGGGCTTATTGTCGGGCTTGATTGTTGGTCCCTGCCTGGCTCCGCCATTAGCCGGTACCTTAATTTTTATCGGACAGCATGCTGATCCTGTTCTCGGGGGTCTCGCCTTGTTCTCGCTCAGTATCGGCATGGGTATACCACTTCTGATTATCGGTACTTCTGCTGGTAAGCTCTTACCCAAAGCCGGTAACTGGATGCTCTTTATCAAATCAATTTTTGGTGTACTGCTGCTCGGTTTAGCTATCTGGATGCTGGAACGGATCATTCCCGGCTGGCTGACCATGAGCTTATGGGGAGGCTTATTGATCGTTTCAGCTGTCTATCTTGGTGCATTTAACCGACTTGATATCGATGCAACAGATTTCAACAAGCTTAATAAAGGACTGGGCTTAATACTCTTTATATATGGCACATTACTTATGGTAGGCGGTGCAAGTGGTAGTCAAAACGTTTGGCAACCTCTTCACGGCATAGTCAGTAGCTCAGGCAAATCAGCAGAAACTCAGCACCTTGCTTTTACTCAAATTGCTGATCTCGACGAGCTTAACCAACGTCTCGCATCCACAACACAACCCATAATGCTGGACTTTTATGCTGACTGGTGTACGGAATGCAAAACCATGGAAAGAACAACATTCCAAGATCCTGACGTGCTTGCAGCAATGAAAGGCTACACATTACTGCAACTGGATATGACAGAAAATACACAAGTGCATCAAGAAATGCTCAAAGCACTGCGTGTGTTTGGACCTCCCACCATGCTGTTTTTCGATAAAACAGGCCAAGAACTGTCACAACACCGACTTGTTGGCTTTGTGAAAGCCGACACCTTTTTAGACCATATTCGCCAAATGGCGAGTCAACCATAGAAATGCTCAGAAAGCCGTCTTTTCGGCGAAAATAGCAACAAAAAGCCGCTTTTTATTTCGACAAACTGGACATCATCAGTCTGCTGGTGCACAATTCCGCCTATTATCTTTGACCCTTAATTGAAGGATCGTAATGGCGAATATTGTTGTGCTTAACGGCCCCAATCTCAATCTGCTTGGGACACGCGAGCCCGAACATTATGGTGCAGATACGCTGGCCGATGTTCACCAACGCCTGGATGTCATCGCAAAAACAGCTTCACATCAACTCGATTTTTTTCAATCCAATGCAGAACACGAACTGATTAATAAAATTCATGCAGTTCAAGGGAAGGCTGACTTTATCATCATTAATCCAGCGGCATTCACACACACCAGCGTGGCTTTACGTGATGCATTATCTGCGGTCAAAATTCCTTTCATCGAAGTACACATTTCTAATATTCACGCGCGCGAGACATTCCGCCATCACTCCTACCTGTCAGATATAGCAGTCGGTGTGATTTGCGGGCTCGGCACTCAAGGCTATGAATTAGCTTTGGCTGCCGCAATCAAACAACTAAACTCATAACGACTAAATATAAGGTTTTAGCATGGACATTCGTAAAATTAAAAAACTGATTGATTTGATTCAGGAATCTGACGTATCTGAAATTGAAATTTCAGAAGGTGAAGAGTCTGTACGCATTAGTCGTAATCAACATTCAGCTGCTATTTCTTACAGCACGCCAGCACCGACACACTATGCCGCTCCGGCTCCCGCACCAGCAGCACCAGCAGCCGCGCCAGCTGTTGCAGAAACAAGCAGCGCTGTAAATGAAGCCAATGCCGTGCGTTCACCTATGGTCGGTACGTTTTATCGCTCATCTTCGCCGGAAGCTGCGCCTTTTGTTGAAGTCGGACAATCCGTTTCGGCTGGCGATGTCATCTGCATTATTGAAGCGATGAAAATGTTCAATCAAATCGAAGCTGATCGCAGTGGCACAGTAAAAGCTATTCTGGTTGAAAATGGTGATCCTGTTGAGTTTGATGAGCCACTAGTCATTATCGAATAACAGTAACGCGGGCTATTCGTTAAATAGCTATTGCTCACTCTGAATTGTGGATTAAACCAAATTATGATCGATAAAATTGTTATTGCTAACCGAGGCGAGATCGCCTTGCGTATTTTGCGGGCCTGTTGGGAACTCGGTATTAAAACAGTGGCGGTTCACTCAACTGTTGACCGTGACTTAAAACACGTTTTACTGGCAGATGAAACAGTATGTATTGGCCCTGCCCCGTCAAATGAAAGCTACCTGAACATTCCAGCTTTAATTAGTGCTGCAGAAATCACTGATGCCACCGCTATCCATCCAGGTTATGGCTTCTTATCTGAAAATGCTGACTTTGCAGAGCGTGTTGAAGAAAGCGGCTTTATTTTTATTGGTCCACGTGCTGAAACTATCCGTTTAATGGGCGATAAAGTGTCAGCAATCAAAGCCATGAAAGAAGCTGGCGTGCCTTGTGTACCAGGCTCTGATGGTCCGCTTGGCAATGACGATGAAACCAACTTACGTCTGGCTCGTGAAATAGGCTATCCCATCATAATCAAAGCCGCTGGCGGTGGCGGTGGTCGCGGTATGCGTGAAGTTCACAGCGAAGCACATTTACTTAACGCCATTGCATTAACTCGTAGTGAAGCGAAAGCGGCCTTTGGTAATGGTATGGTTTATATGGAGAAATTCCTGGAAAACCCTCGCCATATTGAATTTCAGGTACTTGCCGATCAACATGGTAATGCTATCCACTTAGGTGAACGTGACTGCTCAATGCAACGTCGCCATCAAAAAGTGGTCGAGGAAGCACCTGCTCCTGGTATCACCCCAGAAATGCGTGACCGCATGGGTAAGATCTGTGCGGAAGCCTGTGTACGTATTGGTTACCGTGGTGCAGGTACCTTTGAGTTTCTCTACCAGGATGGTGAATTCTATTTCATCGAGATGAATACCCGCATCCAGGTAGAACATCCGGTCACTGAACGCGTAACGGATGTTGACTTACTGGTACAGCAAATCCGTATTGCGGCAGGTGAACCACTCTCTATTAAACAAGAAGACATTGTCATGCGCGGTCATGCCATTGAATGTCGTATCAATGCGGAAGATCCTCGTACATTTATGCCTAGCCCGGGACAAATAACCTCGTATCATGCACCAGGCGGTGCCGGCATCCGTATGGATTCTCATATTTACAGTGGTTATCGTGTTCCACCTAATTATGACTCGCTGATTGGTAAAATGATCGCCTATGGTAAAACGCGTGATATCGCGATTGCCCGTATGCAAACAGCGTTAAAAGAAATTGGTATTGAAGGTATTAAAACCAACGTTGAATTACAACGTGACATCATGGATGACACCCACTTCCAAACGGGTGGTACCAATATTCATTACCTCGAAAAGAAACTGGGTCTGTAATCACTATGGCCTGGATTCAGTTTATTTGTAACACCACATCAGACAAGGCAGATGCCTTGTCTGATGCATTTTCAGAGTGTGGTGCAGTCGCTGTCACATTTGAAGATGATGCGGATCAACCTATCTATGAACCGGATCTAGGTACGACACCACTGTGGACAGCCACTCGGATTGTGGCGTTATTTGACGCTGAAACGAATCCAGATGACGTCGACAATATGTTATCAACACTGATAACCGATCCGCCGTCTTATCGGGTAGAAGCTGTTGAAGACAAAGACTGGGAAAGAGAGTGGATGGATAACTTTCATCCTATCCAGTTTGGCGAGCGTTTGTGGATATGTCCTAGCTGGCATACACCACCCGCACCTGATGCGGTCAATATTATGCTCGATCCAGGTTTGGCGTTCGGTACCGGTACACACCCCACTACCGCTTTATGTTTGAACTGGTTAGATCAGGCCGAGCTTAAAGGTAAATACGTCATCGATTATGGTTGTGGCAGTGGCATTTTAGCGATTGCAGCAGCTCTGCTGGGTGCTGAACGAGTCATTGGTGTCGATACCGATCCTCAGGCGCTTGAAGCGACACGCGCTAATGCGGCGCGAAATGGCGTCGAAATCGAAGCCTATTTACCTGGCGATTGTCCGAATGAACCGTGTGATTTATTGCTGGCCAACATTCTTGCTGGTCCATTGCAAACCCTGGCACCACTGTTTGCTAACCTCGCCAAGCCCAATACAGAGCTTGTCTTATCAGGCATCTTACAAGTACAAGCAGAGGAAGTATCTGAAAGCTATCAAGCCTGGTTTGATATGCAGCCAGCAGTTGTCAAAGAAGATTGGATTCGATTAAACGGCACACGTCATGCTCGGTAAAAACATCGCCATCGGGGCATATCACTTACCTAATAATCTATTTCTGGCACCCATGGCAGGTGTAACAGATCGTCCCTTCCGCCAGCTTTGTCGTCGCTTGGGTGCTGGCATGGCTGTATCAGAAATGATCACGGCTAACAAAGCCTTGTGGGCCAGTAAAAAATCCTTATTAAGAGCAAACCATGCTGGTGAGCCTGAACCCCGAAGCGTACAGATTGCTGGTGCCGATCCGGTCATGATGGCTGAAGCAGCAAAGCACAATGTGGATCAGGGTGCGCATATTATCGACATCAATATGGGGTGTCCTGCAAAAAAAGTCTGTAATGTCATGGCGGGCTCGGCCTTGTTACAAGATGAATCCCTCGTTGCCAACATTCTTGAGTCAGTAGTGAATGCCGTAGATGTCCCTGTCACACTAAAAATTCGCACTGGCTGGGACAGAGATAACCGCAATGGATTAACCATTGCTCGAATTGCGGAACAATCAGGCATACAAGCCTTAGCCATTCACGGCAGAACACGGGCTGATGCCTACAAAGGCGAAGCCGAATACGACACCATTGCAGAAATAAAAGCCTCGATCACTTCAATACCCATTATTGCCAATGGCGATATAGATTCCCCACTTAAAGCCGCTGAAGTACTCAATAAAACAGGTGTTGATGGTTTAATGATTGGTCGGGCGGCACAGGGTAACCCATGGATTTTTAGACAAATTCTCCATTACCTTGAGCATAACAAACTGTTATCATCTCCTTCTCTTGCAGAGATTCGTCAGATCTTGATTGAGCATCTAGAAAACCTGTACGATTTTTATGGTGATTATTCAGGTGTGAGAATGGCACGCAAACATATTGCTTGGTATAGCAAAGGTTTACGTAATGGAAATGCCTTCCGTCAGGAAATGAATTTACTCGAATCGCCGCAGCAACAAGTAGACTTTACACGTCAGTTTTTTGATCAACTACAAGAACAACAGGATATACAAGCCGCATGACTCAACCGCTAGCCAAAGATAAAACAACATGCGCAGAGCTAGCTGTCGCGGCTGAGCAGACAACGGCGCCACTTAGTGTGTGTGTATCACGTGCTCTGGCCGATTATTTTGAGCAACTCGAAGGCCATCCTGCGGCCAATTTGTATGAAATGTTAATGACGGAAGTCGAAGTGCCTCTGCTTAAAGCAACACTAGAACATACCAATGGTAACCAAAGCCGTGCAGCGGAAATTCTCGGTATTAACCGTGGCACATTACGTAAAAAACTCAAGCAATACGGCTTATAAATCGATTTTTTATCTCCTGGAAGTGATTTTCAATGAATCAAATCAAACGTGCTTTATTGAGCGTATCTGACAAAACAGGTGTGCTTGAACTTGCCCAGCAATTAAACAAGTTAGGTGTAGAACTGCTATCTACTGGCGGTACAGCAAAATTATTAGCTGAAGCAGGTCTGCCTGTAAAAGAAGTGTCATCACATACTGGCTTTCCTGAAATGATGGATGGCCGCATCAAAACATTACACCCTAAAATTCATGGGGGATTACTCGGTCGTCGTGGCAAAGATGATGCCATCATGACAGAGCATGATATCGCGCCGATTGATCTGGTTGTGGTCAATCTTTATCCGTTTGAAGCCACCATTGCGCGTGATGACTGTACCTTACCGATGGCCATTGAAAATATCGATATCGGTGGCCCAACCATGTTACGTGCAGCCGCTAAAAACCATGCTGATGTGACAGTATTGATTGATCCTGCAGATTACGCCAACGTTGTGGCACAAATCGAAACCAATGGTGGAGTAGATGATGCCACCCGTTTCGATTTAGCGGTGAAAACATTCGAACACACAGCCCATTATGATGGTGCTATCGCTAACTATCTGGGTAAATTAACGGGTGATGAAAAAGCCACTTTCTCACGCACATTTAATAGCCAGTTCGTGAAAAAACAAGATATGCGTTACGGTGAAAACCCGCATCAAAATGCCGCTTTCTACACTGAAGCAAATCCTGCTTCAGGCACCATCAGTGCAGCCACACAGTTGCAGGGTAAAGAACTGTCATATAACAACATTGCCGACACTGATGCTGCGCTTGAATGTGTCAAAGCATTCCCAGAAGCACCGGCCTGTGTGATTGTTAAACATGCCAACCCTTGCGGTGTGGCGGTATCTGATAGCTTACTTAAAGCTTATGATTTAGCCTACGAAACAGATCCTACTTCAGCATTCGGTGGCATCATTGCATTTAACCGTCCATTAGATGCCGATACAGCAAAAGCCATTATTGACCGTCAGTTTGTTGAGGTCATCATTGCACCATCTATCACGGATGAAGCACAAGCCATTGTGGCGCAAAAAGCCAATGTGCGTTTATTAGCGTGTGGTGAGTTTGTCAGCAATACTGAAACGGGTCTGGATTACAAACGGGTTAATGGCGGTTTATTAGTTCAGGATCGTGATGAAGCGCTAGTACAAAAAGCTGACCTGAAAGTAGTCACAGAACAGGCGCCAACCGAAGAGCAAATGGCCGACTTATTATTTGCTTGGCGTGTGGCTAAGTTTGTGAAATCAAATGCGATTGTTTATGTTAAAAACCAGCAAACAGTGGGCATCGGCGCCGGTCAAATGAGCCGTGTTGTCAGCAGCCGCATTGCGGGTATTAAAGCGGAAGATGCAGGTCTGACTGTGCCGGGTGCCGTGATGGCGTCTGACGCATTCTTCCCGTTTAGAGACGGGCTTGATGCCGCCGCTGCTGCCGGTATTAAAGCGGTGATTCAACCGGGTGGCTCAATGCGTGATGACGAAGTCATTGCCGCTGCCAATGAACATGGTATTGCCATGGTATTTACTGGCATGCGTCATTTTAGACACTAAATACACGTGGACTTTTTGTGGATCGCGTTGAGGCTTATCGTTTATTCCAATCGCTAAATTATCAGCGCTTCCAACACTTAATCGAATTGGCGCCTGCTCGGCAGGCGTTAATTTTCCAATTACTGCCATTATTTCTACATATCAACTCCAAGCTATTGCCAGGGTATATTAGTGATGATGTGCCAGCCGGCTTACTTGATTACCGTCCTTCTCAGGATACGATAAGCCAAGCACAACAACTGAACCGTAGCTTTAGTCATCGTGCACGCGCTCTGCGTCGTTATCCATTGCGTGGTCTTTATCTTCTCCATCCTCATCACTACTTCAGCTACTCAGACAAAACCGAGTTCGAATTATGGTTACTTTGCTCTGATTTATTAAGTATCGAACAACGACATCAACTGCAAAAAAAGTTAGACGCCATCACTGAGTGGTGTGCAGAGAACGGATTGATACTGAATGCGCAATTAATCACCGAGAAAGCATTGACCAACGATACTGCGCTAACGGACTGGCAAAAGGAAGAATTCTATACGCAAGGTATAGTGCTGGCAGGTTGTGAACCATACTGGTGGTTGTTAACGCATGAAGAACAGACTGATCATCATCTCATTGTTGATGAGTTCAAAACCCAGGCTAAATTTAAACAATATAATCTCGTTGATTTTGGCCCAGCTGAATCTATTGATAAAAATGCCGTATTTAAAAAATCTTTCGAAGCATGTCAGCAATTTCTACTGATAGGTCATGCGACACTTGATCTACTCTATATTGCTCTATTGCTAGAACCAGGCAGATCATTGCCGACGTTATCTCACCTGTTAAAACAGACGATTTACCGTGGTGAGCAGGCTTTCACCGCACTTGATATCCAAGCCCTGAAATTGGCACTGATTGAGATCTATGCTACTGACGCCAATAAACAAATAGCTAGAGAAATAGTTTACATAGAAAGTCAGGAAGCACTCTCCATAGAGGTCAAACATCCTCCACACCCTTGGCGTAGAGAATGTGTAAAACAATTGACCAGCCAGTGGCAATGGCCAGCGACACAATTACAAAAGCTGGATACTCGTCGCCTGAATATCAACAATAGTCAGGCCTGGTTTGAAAACTTAGCTACTGTTGTTCAATCCTTGCTACAGGCTTTGCAGCATTATTGCCAATCTGAGCAATTGGATACCCATAATGAGACGGCGTATTTAAATCAGTTATACCGTTTACGTTTTCAACCGACAGGCAATCAAATCCCCATGTTGCCACGAGCTTTGCGTCCAGAACCGAGTGAGAACAGGTTATTTTTATACCGGTTCAAAGAGCAGCAGGACTGGTTACTCAGTCAGTCGCCACTCTCTGACAATGCCAGAACAGGTTTATATCAGCATCCTCAACTCATCGATGTCATAAGCTGGGCTATTAATCACCAGTTGCTTGCTAAAACCAATTGGCTGAGTGTGACAGATCAACATCAAAAGTATACGACCTCTGCCGTTATCGAAATGAGCAAGCACCTAATCAGTCAGGGTATGTCGGATTTAGATATTCCAACAGTTCGTACTACGGTGACTGAAATAGAAAGCATTGAACAGGTACTCGTCTTTCCTAACTTGGAGCAGCAACCAAGTAATAAGCTCTCGCAACAAGGGCTTCAGCTTTCCAGCAAACAGAATGATCCGCTCAACTACAGCTCTTTTAAAGAGAGTTTAATATTAAGTGTTGATTGTTTATTCATTTCCAGCCATGGTCAAATCTATAGTGGCTTCTATCAGGGCCAAACAGCCATTCTTGATTTGTTAACCAGTCTATTATTGTGGCGGCCAGCAAAGACACCGAAGATCAGTAGCTGGTGCCCAACACCTGGATTTGAAAAAGCCATAAACCAGCGCTTGGAAGCTTTACTGACTCAAGTCTGCCGACATTATCAACAGCACCCGGATCAGGGTAAGTTTTTGCTTAACCTGGCTGACCGTCCCTATCAACTTCAATGGCACGATGAGCAAGTTGAATATGTCAGACGTCCGTTATCACAGAGTTTTTGGCAACACCTTGCTGATAATACAACAATCTTCACTGCTCAGGCTTTGGATAGCTATCTCGATAAGGATCAACTTCTCAATACCCTGTTAAAGTATCAGTCAACAAAACAGGTCAGTATTTTTCTCTATCTTGAACAAAATACCGTGGTGTATTACCTCATAGATGAATATGCCAACCTTATTCGACAACAGGTTCAGCATCTCAGTGAGTCCACACTGATGAGTCACCTCAATGTGTTTATCTCACACATTAAAACCGTGAATAAATTTGAACATATCCGCTTCTATTTGCTGAGTCACAGTCAGCAAGGCTGGAAAATCAATGCCATCGCCCAACAATCGACATCACAAGGATTTTTACCGGTACAAGTGAATATGGCCAGCCCAGCTTTAGATGCTGCCTGCACTATCATGTGTGGTAAAAAATGGTTCGAAGGGCTTGCAGACGATGAGGCATTATTTGATCAAGTACGCCAATTTATTCAAAGCTTAAGAAAAAATAACCAGAACTATCCTGTTTATATCAATCAGCTGCAATTTACTGATAACCATCCGTACCCAACGGCTATATACATCCAACAAAAGAGCCGTCTGGAACAACTTTTCAATCAATAATCGGTGATACAGACTTTCGCTTTGGCTTGGGCTCTTTTATCATGTTGGTCTTTATTATCGGACGACAGAGTAACTTATGATCAAAGTCGGCATTGTTGGTGGCACCGGATATACAGGTGTTGAACTACTCAGATTACTTGCGAATCACCCGGACGTATCACTTGAGGTTATCACCTCGCGAAGTGAAGCGGGCATGCCGGTCAGCGATCTCTTTCCTAACTTACGTGGTCACGTTGATATCGCTTTTTCAGAACCGGATCCTGATATTCTTGCTCAATGCGATGTCGTGTTTTTTGCTACACCACATACAGTGGCAATGGCTCTGGTACCCGAACTAATCAAACGACATACCCGAGTTATCGACCTGTCTGCAGACTTCAGATTAAATGATGTGGCTGTTTGGGAACAGTGGTACAACACCAAGCACACTTGTCCTGAGTTATTTGAACAGGCTGTTTATGGTTTACCAGAGTTAAATCGTGACAAGATTAGAAATGCACAATTAGTCGCTGTGCCCGGCTGCTATCCTACTGCTACTGAACTAGGCTTTTTACCATTACTGGAAGCAGGGTTAATTGACCCGATGCATTTAATTGCCGATGCCAAAACCGGTGTCAGTGGTGCTGGCAGAAAAGCAGCCATTCCCATGTTAATGGCAGAAACCAGTGGCAGCTTTAAGGCTTATGGTGTCAATGGCCATCGTCACTTACCTGAAATTCGCGAGGTATTGTCAGAGCATTGTCAGCGTAAAGTGGATTTGACGTTTATTCCTCATCTAGCGCCAATGGTCAGAGGTATTCATGCCACGTTATATGGTCGTCTAACGACACAGGATGTGGATATACAAAAAATATTTGAAGATCGTTACGCGAATGAACCATTCGTTGATGTCATGCCTCACGGCTCAATGCCGGAAACACGTAGTGTACAAGGTAGTAATGTGTGTCGTATCGCCGTTCACCAGCCACAAAATAGTGATACGGTGGTGGTACTTTCAGTCATCGACAACCTGGTGAAAGGTGCTTCAGGCCAGGCAATCCATAATATGAATATCATGTTTGGCCTTGATGAAAAAACAGGGATTAATGTTATTGCGATGATGCCCTGATGATTGATAAACCCTATGTAATTCATCATAGACGTCCTTATCGTACCTTGTTGATATTGCTAATAACTTTGGCAATATCAGCAGCATTACTGTGGTACTGGACCACGCAATGGCAGAATGAGCAAAATGCTCAAATCACTGCATTGAAAGAACAAAACGAACAGCTACACGCAGAAAACCAGAATTTACTCGAACAAAATAAGTTGCTCACCGCTCAGGTCAATGACATTTCAAGAATGCAGGCTATGCAGGATGCCACTGATTCGCAGCTTCAATCGAACTTGGAAAAACTACAAAATCAAGTTATCGAGTTGAATAAAGAATTATTGTTCTACCAGAATATTACCCAGGGTAATGCCAGTAGTGAACTTCAGATTCGTGAACTTCACCTGAGGCCAAATCCGGATAATCCAAGCCAGTATTTCTACCGAATTGTGATTACTCAAGGGAAAAAAATTTCCAAAGCCATTAAGGGTGATGTCTTGGTAGCGCTTCAATTCAATGACGATAAAGCAACCCCCCGCTTAATCAACACACATGGGTTAAAGTTAAAACACGTGCAAGTGCTTGAAGGCACATTGAACATAGAACAGAATGAACAACCCAAAAGCCTGAAAATTGAGTTAAAACAAGGTAAAAAAACACTCACTACACGTACTTTTAACTGGGAAGTCACGCCGTCCCTGCCATAAACGAGGTTGATCATGTTTAAAAAAGATAAACCAAAAAAGAAAAAAACAACCACACGTATCGATACATTAATTGGTCGTGATACTCACATAAAAGGTGATATTCATTTCAGTGGTGGTTTACGCATTGACGGCAGTATTCAAGGTTCTATTATCGCCAACGAAGATTCCTCACTACTCACCATCAGTGACCAAGGTAAGATTGAAGGCGAGGTTCGCGTGCCAAATCTGATTATCAATGGCGAAATAAATGGCAATGTTTTTGCCTCCGAACATGTTGAGCTTGCACCAAAGGCGCGTATCAATGGCAACCTTTATTACCGCATGATTGAGATGGCAATGGGTAGTGAAGTGAACGGTCACTTAATTCGTGCTCAGGACGAAGAAGAAGACATACTGAACGTTGAGCATGAAGTATTTGATGAAAATGAGTCATTCCATCTTGAGCAAAAAAGCTAAATCTTGACTAATTTAGTCAGAATTGGATAATGGCTATTAATTAACCATTTATCGGAGTGATGACATGACAAGCGAAATGCCCAGCCCAATTATCTTTACTGAGGCAGCGGCAGCAAAAGTCAGCGATCTTATTGCTGAAGAAGGTAATGATCAACTCAAATTACGTGTATTCATTACTGGCGGCGGTTGCTCAGGCTTTCAATATGGTTTTACCTTCGAAGAAGATGTCAGCGATGGTGATACACAAGTTGAAAAAAGCGGTGTCACTTTACTGATTGATCCAGCCAGTTATCAATACTTGGTTGGCGCAGAGATTGATTACACTGACGGCATTGAAGGTTCTCAATTTGTTATACGTAACCCCAATGCCACAACAACTTGTGGCTGTGGCTCATCTTTCTCACCATAGAAACGAATCAAGCTCTGAAAAGAACCGATGCTCAGTCATCGGTTTTTTTTTTGCCTGCAGAGTTGCCTAAGGGTAATTGCTTCATTATGCTGAAATGAAGCTGATATAAGGACAAACAATGATTTCGAAATGGCGATGGTTGTTAACTCAACTAACGAGAACTTTATGGTTGAGGGCATCACTATTCGCTGTACTCGCCATCGTAACGGCACTCATTGCCATTCCTGTGCAGTCTTTAATTGAGAGTCCACTTCCCTTTGAAATTGGTTCGGAAGCCGTCCGTGGCATTCTCAATATTCTGGCTTCCAGCATGCTTGCCGTGACCACCTTTTCCCTCAGTGTCATGGTCTCTGCTTATACTGCTGCAAGTTCAAGTGCGACACCACGAGCAACGCAATTAGTCAGGCAGGACTCAACCACACAAAATGTGCTGGCCACCTTTATTGGTTCTTTTTTATATAGTTTGGTCGGTATTATCGCGTTAAGCACTGATGTATATGGTGAAAATGGACGTTTGATTCTCTTCACCGTCACCATCGGCGTTATCATCCTCATCGTTGTCACTATTTTACGTTGGATTGAACACCTATCATTGTTAGGCCGGTTGAGTGAAACCACGAATCGTGTAGAAGATGCTCTCACCCAAGCCATGAAACAGCGTATTGATTATCCATGTCTTGGTGCAAAACGCTTAGATAAAGAAAATCCACCTAAGAAAGGCAAGAATGCAGTTTATATTAACAAGGTGGGATACATTGAACACATCGATTTAGGCGGATTAAATCGTTGTGCCGAGTCTAATGAAACTGAAATTTGTTTATACATCGAGCCTGGGCATTTTGTTCATCCCGGTGAAGCTGTCGCTTATTATGATGGTAAACAGTCTGATTCGATTGATGAAACCGTCATCAAAGCCCTGTCCATTAATGACTTGAGATCATTTGATCAGGACCCCCGCTTTGGATTCACCGTATTAGCTGAGATTGCATCAAGAGCCCTGTCTCCTGCTGTTAATGATCCTGGAACAGCCATCGATATATTGAGTCGTGCTGTGAGAGTACTATCTCTCTGGTGTGATCATAAAAAGCTTGACGATTCAAATGACAATATTGCCTACCCTTATGTACGCATGCCGGAAGTCAAACTCGATAGTTTATTTGACGATATATTCCTCCCCATCAGTAGAGATGGTGCTGGTATGCTGGAAATTCATCTACGCCTACAAAAATCATTACTCGCTTTAAAACAAATCTCGCCTGAGTGTTTTGCTGAGTGCGTTGAAAAGCATTCTGATTTGGCCTATCAACGTGCTTTATTAGCACTAGATCTTGATGCTGATATTGAGCGTTTACAAAAAATCCATAACGCGGTCAGATCTGCATAAATAGAGATTCATCACAAAATGACACTTTACTAAAAAGGGTTTTACCCATAAAATGAATGAACGTTCATTCATTACAGGTGAAATTTCATGTGTGCATCCTCATGCAAGGATAAACATCAAGCCATTTTATCGGCAACGCTAAAGCTTTTAGCCACAAAAGGGTTTCATGGTTTTTCTATAAAGCAGCTTGCCGCAGAAGCCGGGGTTGCGGCAGGTACTGTGTACCTGTATTTCAAAGACAAAGATGAGTTGATAGTCAGTTTACACAGCAACATCATTAGCACAGTCGCAGACGCTATTTTTGAGAGTCACGATACCACTCTGCCACTAGAGCAACAGTATCGGGAGCTATGTATACGGCTATGGCAATTTTTTCTAAATAATAAGTGCATGACTTTGTGTAAGCCTCAATTCGATCACCTGCCTGAAAACGTACTGGATGATCTTTATCAAGACACCTGGCGTCAATTACAGCCACTTTCTGACTTATATGAACAAGGTCGTAAACAAGGCATCTTGAAAAATTTACCCAATGACGTACTGAGCAGCTTTGGTATAGAGCCCTATGTCAACCTTGCAGGGCAACAGCTTCGAGGCACTATCAAAATATCCCCGGATGATCTGAATACCATGTTGGATGCTTCATGGAATGCCATATCAACGTCAAAAATTGAGACTCAATAATGGAGTTATTAATGAAAATCTCACCTTCTTTTCTTCGTGTCATAACATTGTCTGTATTGCTTGTATTAACAGCATGTCAGTCTGACCAACAACAGCAAGCTGGCCAGGCAGGCCAGAAGCAAACCAGTCATGTGGATGTGGTCACGCTGGCACCACAAAAAGTAACATTACGCAGTGTATTACCTGCTCGGACTACAGCTTTCAGACAAGCTGAAGTCCGCCCACAGGTGAATGGGATTATCGAGAAACGTCTTTTTGAAGAAGGCGCTCAAGTAAAAGAAGGTCAGCAGCTATATCAAATTGATGCCGCTTTATATCAAGCTGAGGTGGCCAATGCTAAAGCACAATTAATGCGAGCCAAGGCTGCTTTCCAGACAGCAAAGTCTAAAGAAGCCAGATACAAAAATCTGCTTGCTGATAATGCCATCAGTCAGCAAGATTACGATGATGCCTTAGCCACTTATCAGCAAACAGAAGCGGATATCAAAGTGCAGGAAGCCACATTAAAGACGGCAGAGACCAATTTGAACTACACTCATGTCTATGCTCCCATATCAGGTCAAATAGGTAAGTCTAACTTTACAGAAGGCGCCTTGGTAACCGCACAACAAGCTGCTGTATTGACCACTATCAACCAGCTCGACCCAATATACATTGATATTTCACAGCCATCGAAACACCTACTGGATTTACGTAAGCGAATAATTGCCCGTCAGATAAACAAAGAGAAAGCCCCTAAAGTCACTCTGACACTGGAAGATGACAGTCCTTACTCAGAAACTGGCACCTTACAATTTGCCGAGGCCAATGTAGACCCAACTACAGGTGATGTGGTCTTGAGGGCCATTATGCCAAACCCAGATAAGCTGCTCTTGCCCGGCATGTTCGTGAAAGCCACGATTGAAGAAGGGAAGCTGGACAACGTCATCCTGGCACCACAAAAAGGCATCACGTTTGACCGTGAAGGTAATGCCACGGCTTTGGTGGTCAACAAAGAAAATAAAGTAGAACTACGTCAACTGGAACTGGACCGGGCTATTGATGACAACTGGATTGTGAAGTCAGGACTCAATGCCGGCGATCAAATCATTGTTGAAGGCCTGCAAAAAGTCGCACCAGATGCACCAGTGATGATTGATAACAATACCTTACAAACGGCAGGTAACGGAGCGTAATCATGGCTAGATTTTTTATTGATCGCCCTGTTTTTGCCTGGGTAATCTCCATCATTATTATGTTGGCAGGGATAATTTCCATTGTTCAATTACCGATATCCCAATATCCGACGGTCGCCCCACCCTCAGTAGAAATCAGTACTGCCTATCCTGGTGCTTCCGCTAAAACGGTTGAGGACACCGTTATTCAGGTGATCGAACAAAACCTAACGGGGATTGATAACGTTCTCTATATGTCAGGCACCAGTGACTCCTCAGGTGCAGGCTCCTTAACGGTCACCTTTAATCCCGGAACCGATGCCGATATTGCCCAAGTACAGGTTCAGAACAAACTCCAATCTGCCATGCCGTTGCTGCCCCAAGCCGTGCAAAACCAGGGTATTGAAGTCACTAAGTCAAGTGCGGCGTTTTTGATGGTGCTTGGTTTTTATTCTGATGATGGCAGCATGGATAAATACGATATTGCTGACTATGTTTCGGCTAATATTAAAGATCCATTGAGTCGTATAAATGGTGTGGGTCAAATTCAGGTCTTTGGATCACAATATGCCATGCGCATCTGGCTTAACCCCGATAAATTAGCACATTACAAACTGACGACGACTGATGTAACCAGTGCAATCAGTGCCCAAAATGTGCAGATCGCCGCCGGTGCACTTGGCGGTGCACCTGCCGTAAAAGGGCAAGAGTTTAATGCCAGTATTATTGTGCAGACTCAACTGGAAACACCGGAACAATTCGGCCAAATCATCTTGCGTGTGAATGAGGATGGATCACGTATCAAACTGTCTGATGTGGCTCGTATTGAATTGGGTGGTGAGAATTACCAATTTGAAACTGAATATAATAGACAACCCGCTGCCGGTATTGGTATTAACTTAGCTTCAGGCGCAAATGCGCTGGAAACAGCCCAAAAAATTCGTGAGCGTATTGACGAATTATCGCCTTATTTTCCAAACAGCCTACAAGTGGTTTATCCCTACGATACGACACCTTCGGTCAGAATCTCTATAGAAAATGTTATTCACACCTTAATCGAAGCGATCGTTTTAGTGTTCCTAGTGATGTATTTATTCTTGCAGAATATCCGGGCCACGTTGATTCCGACTATTGCCGTGCCAATTGTTTTGTTAGGAACATTTGCTGTGCTGTTCGCCTTCGGTTTCAGTATCAATACATTGACGATGTTTGCCATGGTGTTAGCGATTGGTTTGTTGGTTGATGACGCCATCGTGGTGGTAGAAAACGTAGAGCGGGTTATGCATGAGGATGGGCTATCCCCTCGTGAAGCGACCCGAAAGTCGATGGATCAGATCACAAGTGCTTTAGTCGGTATTGTCTTGGTACTCTCAGCAGTATTTATACCAATGGCCTTTTTTGGTGGTTCGACCGGCGTTATTTACCGACAGTTCTCGGTAGCGATCGTCTCTGCCATGGCCTTATCGGTACTCGTCGCATTAACACTGACACCAGCCCTCTGTGCCACACTACTCAGAGCGGGTGACGATGAGCATAATGATAAAAAAGGTTTCTTCGGCTGGTTTAACCGTAACTTCAACCGGGCAACAAATAAATACCAAAGCTCTGTCGGTCACATGATTCACCGTACTGGCAGATATATGGTGATCTATTTATTGATAGTAGGTGTATTGGCGTTTTTATTCACCAAGCTTCCGACCTCTTTCTTACCTGAAGAAGATCAGGGCACGATGTTTACTTTAATGACATTACCAGCCAATGCCTCAAAACAACGCTCAGCTGAAGTGATGAATAAAATTGAAGACTATTACCTAGATCAAGAGAAAGACAGTGTGAACTCAGTTTTCTCGATCATCGGCTTCAGTTTTGCTGGTCGTGGCCAGAATAACGGTATGGCCTTCACCGATATGAAACCTTGGGATGAACGTCCCGGTCAGGAGTTGAGTGTGCAAGGGGTCGCTGGACGCGCCTTTCAATATTTTGCGTCCATTAAGAATGCCATGATTTTCCCCATCATTCCCCCATCTATCACCGAACTGGGTAATGCGAGTGGTTTTGATTTACAGCTAAAAGATGTGGGTGGCCAAGGCCATGCTGCATTGATGAATGCCAGAAATCAATTGTTAGGAATGGCTGCTCAGGATCCACGTCTGACGGGTGTCAGACCGAATGGTCAGGAAGATACACCGCAATTTAAGATTGATGTGGACCATACCAAAGCCGCGGCATTTGGGGTGGACTTAAATCAAATTAACCAAACCTTTAATACCGCTTGGGCATCTACCTATGTTAACGACTTTATTGATAATGGTCGTGTCAAAAAAGTCTATGTACAAGGCGATGCACCTTATCGGATGATGCCTGAAGATGTCTCAAAATGGTATGTTCGTAATGATGATAATGAAATGGTATCACTGGGTTCTCTGTCTGAAGGGCGTTGGATATATGGCTCACCGAGACTTGAGCGCTACAACGGTGTCTCTTCAGTGAATATTCAAGGTGAAGGCGCGCCAGGTGTCAGTTCAGGTGATGCGATGAAAGCCATGGAAGAGTTAGTCGCCAAGCTTCCCTCCGGCTTTGCGTATGAATGGACCGGACAGTCCTATCAGGAGCGTGAATCCGGCGATCAGGCACCGCTGCTCTATGCTATCTCTATTATGGTTGTGTTCTTATGCCTGGCAGCCCTCTATGAGAGTTGGTCGGTGCCGTTCTCAGTACTGATGGTTATACCATTAGGTATTATCGGAGCGGTGCTATTCACCATGGCGCGCGGCTTATCAAATGATGTGTACTTTCAGGTAGGCCTGCTAACCACGATTGGTCTCGCATCCAAAAATGCGATTCTTATTGTTGAGTTTGCAAAAGCACTGTACGAAGACGGCATGTCATTAATTGATGCCACGATGGAAGCG
>NZ_DIAC01000011.1:27406-32156 GCF_002414625.1 Methylophaga sp. UBA5088
TGGAAGCGGTCAGAATGCGGCTGCGTCCTATCATCATGACATCACTTGCTTTCATGTTGGGTGTGTTACCCCTCATGATCGCCACCGGTGCAGGTTCTGGTAGTCAGAACGCCATAGGAACCGGTGTTTTTGGTGGTGTCTTCACTGCTACCGCTTTAGCGATATTCTTTATACCTGTCTTCTTTGTTGTGGTATTTAGTCTGCGAGAAAAACTCACTAAAAAATCATCACATGATGAAGTGAAAAGGGCCTAATTATGATGAAACCTCTTAAATTATCGATAGCGATTTCGACAATATTAACGATATCGGCTTGTTCACTCATGCCTGATTATCAAAGGCCTGAGCCAACGATTGCTATCGCCAATCAACAAAAGGAAAGCACGCTTAATGTTGCAGAGCTTGGCTGGCGAGATTTTTATCTTGATCCAAAACTGGAGCAGTTAATCAGCAAAGCCCTGGCAAATAATCAAAACCTCAGAGTATCATCACTCACGGTTGAACAATTACGTGAGCAATTTCGTATTCAAAAAGCCGCAAAATTACCCACGGTCAATGCAGAAGGCTCAGTGACACGTCAGCGTACGCCAGAATCATTAAGTGGCATAGGTCGTAGTGGCATTACGGATACCTATAGTGTTGGACTGGGTATATCTGCCTGGGAGCTCGATTTCTTTGGCCGAATCGATAGTCTGTCAGAATCAGCTTTACAGCAGTTTCTGGCATCTAAATCCGCACGTGACAGCATGCAATTAACCTTGATTGCACAAGTGGCTGATGCCTGGTTTAGTTGGTTAGCAAGTGATGCTCAACAGCAATTATCATCTGAAACCCGTGAAGCACGTGCTGAAAGTTATCAACTGATCGAAAAACGGTTTAATAGCGGATTAGCTTCTGAGCTCGATGTCAGACAAGCTGAAACAGCGTTACATGAAGCAAGAGTTCTGGAAGCCCAATACCAGCAACAAGCCAATCAGAACTTCACCAATTTACAACTTCTGGTAGGACAAACTTTAGACAAAGATGAGTGGAAAAAAGACTGGTATGAAATAAAGACACTGCGAGATATTCCTGCCAACCTGACTTCTGATGTCTTGTTATCACGTCCTGATGTGATGCAGGCTGAATCCATCATCAAATCGGCTAATGCTGATATTGGTGCAGCCAGAGCAGCATTTTTCCCACGTATCAGTCTCACCACCTCCCTTGGGTTTGGGGGAACGAGCTTTGGTCAACTAGGCGAAGCATCAAGTCGTCAATGGGCTATCGCACCACAGTTCACCCTGCCTTTACTTGACTGGGGTGTGAATCAGGCCAACCTGAATGTGGCCGAATTACAAAAAGATATTAATATCGCCCAATACCAACAAGTGATTCAAGAAGCCTTCAAAGAAGTCCGTGACGAAATGGAAGCCCGTTACACCCTAGATGCTCAGTTGGATGCGCAAAACGATCTCACTGCTTCCACCAAACGCAGTTTGGAATTAGCGCGATATCGCTTTAACGCTGGTATAGATAGCTATCTGGATGTACTGGATGCCCAACGGAGCTCTATTAACAGTGAATTAAATCAAATTGATACACGTCTGTTGAGGCTTCGTAATCAATTAACACTCTATAAAGCTTTGGGTGGTGGTTTGTATGAAGAGACACCCACAGCCGCCCCTTCACAGAATTAATTTTGTGTCCGTCAGCAGCTTAATTTAAGCTAGCTATATTTCATCAAGCAAGGAGAAAAGAATGGACTTACAAGTAGGTGGCATATTAGGTCTGATTTGGTTAATCATTGTTATCTGGGCCATTATCCAGGTAGCCAATAGTCCTGCTGGCGGTGGTGCAAAAATCTTATGGATTCTTATCCTGTTGTTATTCCCTGTGCTAGGTCTATTAATATGGTTCTTACTTGGACCCAAAAGCTAGACTAGACCATTTCAAATAAAAAAGGGGCTCAATGCCCCTTTTTTAATACATGCGCTTAGCCTAAGTGATCTTTTAGTAATTCTGGCTGACGTTCAGGTGTGAAAATCTCAATCCAGTAACCATCTGGATCTTGAATAAAGGCAATGCCTTTCATCTTGCCATCATTCGGTTTCTTCACAAACGGCACACCGAAGGATTCAAATCGCTCACATGACGCATCAATATCTGGCACAGCAAAACCGATATGGCCAAACCCACGCGGATCACTATTGCCATTGTGATAGCTAACCTCGTCGTTATCTTCATCACCCCAGTTATGTGTTAGCTCTAACATGGCAGGCATGGCAAATGTTTGTTTGATACGCTCATCGTTATCCGTTGAAATCGCTTTCACTTGTTCAGGTGATAATGCCGCCATAAAGTACAAGGTAAACTTCATCTCTGGAAAATCAAATCGTTTCACTAAGGTCATCCCCATCACTTCAGTGTAAAACGCCAGAGTGCGTTTCGGGTCTTTGATGCGGAACATGGTTTGATTAAATACAAAATCATGGGTGGCGGGATCGTGTGTCTCGCTTACCCCTTCAGCATTGTCAAAATGACGACTCATTGTGCTCTCCTTAATGTAAAACAGATAAATTTATGACCATTCTTATGACAATGGCTCACTTAGTATTGAAATAACGCTGACTTTCTTCTTTCACGACTTTCGACAGCAATAAAATCCCGATAAGGTTTGGAATGGCCATTAAACCATTCATCAAATCGGAAAAGTCCCAGACAAACTTCAACTCCCGGGTAGCGCCAACAATGACTGCAGCCACAAACACGACACGAAAGACGATAATGGCTTTCTCACCCAGTAAATATTCCAGTGCTTTTTCACCGTAATAGCTCCAGCCAATTAAAGTGGAAAAGGCAAATAGAGCCGTCGCTATCGCGACGATATACGTGCCCGTCATACCTAATGTTTCAGCAAAGCTGACACTGGTTAAGATATTAGCTTTCACCCCATCCTGCCAGGCTGTGGCGGTTAAGATTACCAGCGCTGTTGCAGTACACACCACTAGAGTATCAATAAAGGTCTGAGTCATAGAAACCAATGCCTGTTTCACCGGATCATTCGTCCGGGCTGCCGCCGCAGCAATGGGGGCTGAACCCAAGCCCGATTCATTCGAAAACACACCACGTGCCACACCATAACGAATCGCCGCCGCGACAGCAGCACCGGCAAAACCACCGCCAGCCGCAATCGGATTAAATGCATGCCAGAAAATTAAATGAAAGGCCGCTGGCACTTCGTCAATATTGATCCCGATAACCGTAAAAGCAGCGCCCAAGTAGGCCACAATCATAAAAGGTACTAGCATTGAGGTGAAGCGCCCAATTGAACGAATTCCGCCGATTAATACCAAACCGGTTAACACCATCAGCACAAATCCGGTTGTGCTGGTCTCCACGCCAAACACTTGCTCTACAGCAGCAGCCGCTGAATTTGCCTGGGTCATATTGCCGATACCAAACGCAGCACCGATGGTGAAAACCGCAAACAAGCTGCCAAGCCATGGCAAGCCCACACCTTTTGAAATGTAGTACATCGGCCCACCACGCATACCGTTTTCACCTTCTTCACGATATTTCACGGCCAGCATGGCTTCGGCATATTTGGTCGCCATCCCCACAAGTCCTGTCACCCACATCCAAAACACGGCACCGGGCCCACCTAAAGAAATCGCTGTCGCCACGCCAACAATATTGCCGATACCCACCGTAGCGGCGAGAGCAGTAGTTAAGGCAGCAAAATGACTGATATCCCCATCAGCTATATCTTCTTTGTGAAAGACAAGCTTCAGGGCATGGCCTAATTTTCGGAACTGTAAGCCTCTTAAAATGACGGTTAAATATAAGCCAGTACCAACCAGTAATATCAGCATGGGCGGCCCCCAGACCCAGCCTGAGAAAACCGATACCCAGTGTGAAAGAAATTCCATGTATATCTAACCTGTGAGAAGTGATAAATGCTTTCGAAGTTATGTGAGAAGCAGACCGCTGTCAAACTTTAAGAACAATCAATCTATCAACGGTATAACTCAGCTCATGAAACCGTCTTAGGTTTCAGAATAGAGGCACCTGCATCTCTTGATAAACTCAAGGTATCGGCAATTGAAATTAATGCCAACACAGCAATGATCCAAAAAGCTAACTGGAAATCCTCAGCCCGTGTTTCCACCAGCGTGGTTCCATGTAATAACCACATCGAAAAAGCTAAGACCAGAGCAGCAAAAGCAATACCGATACCACGACTCATTTGTTGCAGCACAGAAAACAACGTGCTGGCATCACGCATTTGCTTCTCACCTACATCAGCAAAACCAATAGTATTGAGTGCAGTGAAATGCATAGATCGGTTAAGACCACTGATAAATAACACCAATACGATTAACCAGTGAGGTGTGTTGACAGTAAACATGGCCATCGCGGCGAAGCCGACTGACACCATCAGTCCATTGACGAGCAAGACTCGACGGAAACCAAAGGTATTCATTATCCAGGTGGTGGCTGGTTTCATGCAGAGGTTACCAACAAATAACCATAACAACAGTGTCCCCGCATCAACGGGCGACATACCAAAACCCAATTGAAACATCAGAGGTAATAAGAAAGGCACTGAGGCGACAGCAATACGGAAAAACGAGCCTCCCACAGCCGTTATTCTGAACGTTTTTATTTTTAGAGGGCTCAAGCTGAATAAAGGATACTGACTACCCAGCAAATGCTTAACAGCTAAAGCCAGCAAGATAATGCCAACAGTAATGAAACTCAGGCTATAG
>NZ_DIAC01000011.1:32247-54325 GCF_002414625.1 Methylophaga sp. UBA5088
CAGCACTGAGACATTCCACACCGGCCATAAACAGTCCAAAACCACTCCCAGTCATGAAAAAACCGCTGACATCAAAAGGTTCTTTTTGCCTAACAGGTGTTGATTGGGGTTGAATCAAAAAATGCGTAATAACTAAGATCAGTAATCCAATCGGAATATTAATCAGAAAAATCCATTGCCAACTCCAATGTGTGGCAATCCATCCTCCTAAAAACGGGCCCAGCACAGGACCAAATAGGGCCGGCCAGGTCAGAATCGCCACCGCTTTGACTATTTCGCTTTTTGGCGTATCTCGCAAAACAACTAAGCGACCAACCGGCACCATCATGGCCCCACCAAAACCCTGCAATATCCTCGACGCCGTAAAACTCAATAAGTCTGTACTCAATGCGCATAATACAGAAGATGTGATAAACATCAGTACAGCAAAAGAAAATACGCGTCGGGCACCAAAACGATCAGCCGCCCAACCACTTAGCGGCATAAAAATAGTTAATGCCACAAGATAAGCCGATACCCCCACAGATAAATGGGCTGCTGCAATATCAAAATCCTTAGCGATCGCAGGCAAAGCGGTAGCGATTATCGTGGCGTCTAACGTTTCCATAAAAAATGCCGACGCCACTAATAATGCAATCGCTATTCGTCTGTTGATTAGAATGGGCCCTAACTGCATGCCATACCTGTCAGTTACACAATATCGTCTACGACACCACCATCGACTCTGAGGGCAGCACCACTGGTCGCCGATGCTTGCTCAGAGCAGACATACACCACCATATTGGCCACTTCTTCTACCGAAGCAGGTCGCTGTATGACTGAACTCGGTCTGGCTTCCATAACAAAGGATTGACCGACTTGTTCATATGACTGGCCTGTTTTTTCTACTTCATCAGCTATCATCGCTTTAAAGCCGTCAGAAAGAGTCGGTCCGGGCAGCACACTATTCACTGTCACGCCACTTCCTGCTACTCGTTTGGCAAGACCACGAGACAGTGATAACTGAGCCGTCTTTGATACTCCATAATGGATCATGTCATCAGGAATATTGCGAGCAGACTCTGACGAAATAAACACAACACGTCCCCATTGTTTTTTCTGCATTGCTGGCAGATAGGATCGTGACAATCGCATGCCGGACATCACATTGGTTGCCCAATACGTATCCCAGGTTTCATCATCTGTCTCAAAGAAGTCCGCTGGACCGAAGATACCCGCATTATTGACCAGAATATCGACTTCCGGCACGACATTGACAAGTTGTTGACAGCCAGCCGCAGTGGATAAATCAGCCGCAGCAGGAATAAGTTTGGCTTCGGGCAGTTGTTGTTTGATACGCGCTATCGCCTTCTCTACACTCTCATCACTACGGCCATTGATAACGACCTCTGCTCCAGACTCGGCTAAGCCAGATGCAATGGCAAAGCCTATGCCTGCCGTTGAGGCTGTGACTAATGCTTTTTTACCGTTGAAATCGATTTTCATCATGCTCTCCTTATGAGTTATTTGTGTCCATTTTAGGTGAGCGACAATATTGATTAAATAGATATAATGTAAATTCACTATTTCCGATTAGTTAACAATGAAACGTATTGATGATCTGCTTGGATTAAGAGTATTTGAGAAAGTGGTCACACTCGGTAGCCTGACAGCCGCTGCCCAAGCCTTAGGCATTTCGCTCGCTGCCGCCAGTAAGCGACTGAGTAAACTTGAGCAGTATCTGGGTGTAAAACTGATTCATCGCAGTACGCGACGATTATCAGTCAGTGATGAAGGGCAAACGCTTTTTGATTATGCACAGCGGATTGTGTCGGAATTAGAACAGGCCGAAGAAGCCATTCTGCAAAAGTCGGAACAGATATCTGGCACATTAACCATTACCTCTCCCAACAGTTTTGGTCGACGTCATTTGGTCAAACTGATTGCTGAGTTCAGACAACTGCATCCTAATATCACCATCCAATTGCTGTTAAGTGACAGCATTGAGGAGATGATTTCAGAAGGTATTGATGTAGCTATCCGTTATGGTGAGCTGCCAGATTCCAGACTAGTCGCACGTCGACTGTTGAATAATGATCGTATTTTATGCGCGTCACCAGACTATCTTGCTCAAAATGGTACGCCTCAGACCTTGGACGAACTCTACCAACATCACTGCATTATTATTAGTCGTCATACTGAAATTAACTGGGCCTTTCCCACTCAAACCTTACACATTCAGCAAGCCATAAGTTGTAATGATGGTGAGGCAGCACATGCTATGGCATTAAATGGCATGGGGATTGTGCTGAAATCCTATTGGGATGTAGCTGAGGACTTAAGCACAGACAAATTAGTGCAAGTATTGCCAGAACAGGCTGTCATTAGCGCACCGATTAATATCATTACTCTGAAAAACCAGCATCAACCAGCCAGAATACGACTATTTATCGACTTCTTACTGAATAGTTTGCAGCTGCTACAGATGCATAAAGACAAATTCTGACAGTCTTATTTGCCAATACAAAAACTGGAGAAAATATGATCCAGCAAGTCTTCTGTGGTGAAGGTACCAGTAATTTCACCCAGTGCATTTTGTGCAAGACGTAACTCTTCTGCTAACAGCTCACCAGCGCCCATCCCTGAGAGGCAGTCATAACCATTGACGATAGACTGTCTGGCGCGTGCCAGTGCATCAAGATGGCGGCGTCTGGCAATAAAGACACCTTCTTCTTCTGGGTGAAACCCGACGGCTTGATAAAGATGTTGTTGTAATAACTCAAGTCCATCGCCCGACTTCGCCGAGAGATACAACGTAGGATACCCCTCTTCTTCTGTCAATTGCGTCAGGTGACCACTTTTATCAATCTTATTACGGATAATGGTGAGTGGTTTATTCGCCGGTAACTCAGCCAGGATTTTTCTATCCTGTTCAGTCAGCCCTTGGCTATCATCGATCAGTAATAGAATATGATCGGCCTGAGCCAGTTCATTTTGGGTACGACGAATGCCCTCAAGCTCAACGATATCATTTGTTGCATCATGCAAACCGGCCGTATCAGAGATACGTAATGGCAAGCCACCAAGATGAATTTGCTCACGCAGTACATCACGGGTGGTGCCAGCGACATCTGTGACAATGGCAGCATCATGACCCGCTAATTGATTATGCAAGCTGGATTTACCCGCGTTAGGCTGACCCGCCAGCACGACGCTGATACCTTCACGCAATAATCGGCCTTGTTTGGCAGAGCCCGTGATGCCTTCCAGTGTTTTTAATAAATCCTGAAGTTGCCTGTCGACTTGCGCTTCTGCTAGGAAATCAATTTCCTCATCGCTGAAATCAATCGATGCTTCAACGTACATTCTGAGGTGTGTCAGTTCTTGCAGAAAATCATTAATGCGATTAGAAAAATCACCTTGCAGTGAACGCATTGCACTTTTGGCAGCCTGCTCTGTTGAGCTCTCAATTAAATCCGCGACTGCTTCAGCCTGGGCCAAGTCCATTTTATTATTCAGAAAAGCCCGCTCTGAAAATTCACCCGGTCTGGCCATTCTGGCACCCAGCTCAACGGCTCGCTGACAGAGTTTATCCATCACAAGTGGGCTGCCATGTCCTTGCAGTTCGACTACATCCTCACCTGTAAATGAAGCCGGACCTGGAAAATAAAGGGCAATACCTTCATCAATCACTTCATTTTCGGCACTGCGAAAGTGTGTAAAGGTCGCATAACGAGGAGTCGGTAATTTGCCGCAAATTGCACTCACGATCTCAGCACTTTGCTTGCCTGAGATTCTAACGACACCGACGCCACCACGCCCAGGCGCGGTGGCTACTGCAACAATCGTATCCATCAGCGTCGCTTAGAGTGCGTCCATCTTACGAGTGATATACCACTGTTGTGCAATCGACAACACGTTATTCACAACCCAGTACAACACCAGACCAGATGGGAAGAACGCAAAGAAGACCGTGAACACCAGCGGGAAGAACTTCATCATCATCGCTTGTGCAGGATCTTGAGGTGCAGGGTTCAGGCTTTGTTGAATCCACATAGAAATACCAAACAACACTGGCAAGATGAAATAGGGATCCATCGCTGTTAAGTCATTAATCCACAAGATAAAGTCGGCTTGGCGTAACTCAATACTTTCAACCAGCACCCAGTAGAAAGACAAGAACACTGGCATTTGCACAAGAATCGGCAAACAACCACCCAATGGGTTAATTTTCTCAGTACGATACAGATCCATCATCGCCTGATTAAATTTCTGTTTATCATCGCCGTAACGTTCTTTCAGTGTTGCCAACTTAGGCGTCAACTTACGCATAGCGGCCATGGAACGATAACTGGCTGCTGACAACTTGAAGAACACTAACTTAATTAATACTGTCAGCAGTACAATTGACCAGCCCCAATTACCCGTTAGTTTATGTAACCACTCCATGACCCAAAATAATGGTTCAGAAATAATGGTAAAGATGCCGTAATCAACCGTTAACTGTAGGTTCTTGGCTACCGCTTCAAGACGATCCGCTTTTTTAGGCCCGAGATACATTTCATAATCGGCCTGCGCTTCACTACCAGGCGCAACAGATATTGCAGGCATTCTGACACCAGCAGTGTAGTTGGTACCATTGATTGAACGAGCGTAATAACCTTTCTCTTCCGTATTTTGTTCAGGCACAATCGCCGCCACAAAATAATGCTCAATCATTGCCGCCCAGCCATCTGTCGCTTTCTGGTTAAAAGGCTTGTCATCTAAATCATCAAATTTTACTTTTTCGTACTCATTACCTGTGTTTGAAAATACAGGGCCTGTGTAGGTATAGATAAAGTGAGAACCGTTAGTGACGTTATTGCGGTTAAATTGGGCATAAGGATAGGCTGAGAAAGCCTCTGATGTGTTATTGACCACTTTGTAGTCAACGTTTACCACATAACTATCGCGTTTAAATGTATAGGTTTTAATGACTGTTAAACCATTCTCCGCTTGCCAGTACAATGGTACGCTGAGCTCGTCCTGACCCTCTTTCAACTGGTAGCTCTGTTGCTCAGATCGATAGATTGCGTAATGTGTCGGCGCATCGTCATTAGAACGTAGACCTGATTGAGCCACGAAATACGCATCACTTTTATCACTCAGAAATTGAACCGGGGTATCCGGCTGTTCAGAACTGACAGCGTATTTAAGTAAAGCTAAGTTTTGAATATCACCGCCTTGTGTGCTGATGTCGATATCCATGACATCTGTTTTCACATTCACCATTTGTTTAGAAGCAACTGCTTGTGCAGCGTCAGGCACATCGGGTAACGCTTCTGCAGAGACGGATGGCATATCCGGTAACTCAGCATCATTGGTAACAGCGGCTGGGTCAGCTGCTTGATTCGATGTTGTATTTTCCACGGTTTGTTGTGGGCTGACGTAATCAGTTTGCCACGCCTGCCATAACAATAACGACACGATGAGCAGACCAAAAATAAATAGGGTTCTGAGATTATCCATTATGTTTCTTTGTTTTTAGTTCAGGTACAGGATCAAGTCCACCCTCATGCCAAGGGTGACAGCGGGATAGTCGACGCAAACCAAGCCAGGTTCCTTTGATGGCACCATGACGTTCGATTGCATCTATCATGTATTGTGAGCAGGTTGGATGAAAACGGCAATGCATGCCAGTGAAAGGGCTCAGTAAAAGTCTATAACCTCGGACGAGGATGATTAGGATTTTTGCCATTGCGCCACCACTGTTAACCAATGTCGCTCCAATGCTGCCCATATTTGAGTGCTATCTCGTTCTGTCACACCGGGGCGTGACAGCACAACAATATCGATATTTGATAAGACGGATTGATTCTGTCGAAAAGATTCGCGAATAATCCGCTTTAAGCGGTTGCGTTGATTGGCTAATTTCACGTGTTTTTTAGCTATCGCTAGTCCCAGTCGGGGATGCCCCACTGAGTTCTCAACCGTTAAAACCGTCAGGCCCCCACCACCAGTGCGTTTTCCTTGACGGAACACCCGAGAAAAATCTCCCGGGCGATTCATTTTCATGGCTCGGCCAAATGTTGCCAAGTCATGCCCTCCCTGAAGGATGTCAGAGAAGATTATGCTGACAGTCTTGCGCGACCTTTTGCACGACGTGCGTTAATAACGCGACGACCACCAACTGTTTTCATACGTGCGCGGAAACCGTGAGTACGTTTGCGCTTCAGATTGCTAGGCTGAAAAGTTCTTTTCATTTCACCAACTCCAGAAATATTGATTGTTTTGCTGCCTGCGGTGCTAACAGCAGCAAAAACCGCCGAGGCAAAAGACACGGGATTATAAAGTTTTAAGGCATAACAAGTCAAACCAGAGTGACTTTATTATTTCTGTGGTTATTTTACTTGCCAAAAAGCTGGCTTAAGGATAACTTTAGACGTCCTGCGTTACCAGCTATACTATTTCTCATACGTAGCTAACCAGCGCACCTCTTTTTTGTTTAAACCGGTATAAATCAAGGAGTTAATGTGTCATCACCCCTTTGGGAAAAATGTCTGTCCCATCTCGAAGGTGATTTGTCGGCACAGCAGCTGAATACTTGGCTTAGGCCGCTGCAAGCGATCGAAACCGAAGAGAACTTACGCCTACTTGCGCCTAATCCGTATGTTAAAGCCTGGGTACAAGAGCAACTTGAGACACAGATAAATCAGCTGGTTCATCAATTAACTCAAGGCCTTATAGAACAGGTATCCATTGAGGTAGGCACCATCGATCAGGCACCACAACGCCCAAAACGCGTTGTACCTGCTGCCGCAACAACAAACATCGATAAAGAAGAAAAGCCGGAAATTGTTAAATCCGAACCCGCACTTGGGAGTCCAATCAATCCACTATTTACTTTTGATAGTTATGTCGAAGGTAAGTCCAATCAGATTGCTCGCGCCGCCTCGCTTCATGTGGCAGAAGCGCCAGGGACAAGTGGTTATAACCCTCTCTTTTTATATGGTGGCACTGGTCTGGGTAAAACTCACCTCATGCTGGCCGTGGGTAATAAGATCAAACAAAACAATCCAAAAGCACGGGTGATTTACCTATCATCAGAACGCTTTGTTCAAGACATGATTACCGCCCTACGCAACAACGCTATCGATCAGTTTAAAAATCACTATCGCAGTGCCGATGCATTATTGATTGATGATATTCAGTTCTTTGCAAAAAAAGAGCGCTCTCAGGAAGAGTTCTTCTATACCTTTAATAGTTTGTTAGAAGGCCAGCGCCAAATCATATTGACCTGCGACCGTTTCCCGAAAGAAGTCGACAACCTCGATGAACGTCTACAATCACGTCTTGGTTGGGGCTTAACTGTTGCTATCGAGCCGCCAGAACTCGAAACTCGTGTGGCGATTCTGATCAAGAAAGCGCAACAAAACCTGATTACACTGCCGGAAGACGTGGCCTTTTTCATTGCTAAACGTATAAAATCGAATGTGCGTGATCTGGAAGGCGCATTGCAGCGCGTTCTGGCTTTTTCTCGCTTCACCAATCAGCCCATGTCAATTGATATGGCACAGGAAGCATTGAAAGATCTGTTGGCCCTGCACCAAAAGCTGGTCACACTAGAAAGTATCCAGAAAACAGTGGCGGAGTATTTCAAAGTCCGCGTATCTGAATTGCTGGCGAAAAAACGCACACGTTCTATCGCTCGCCCAAGGCAAATTGCCATGGCTTTAGCCAAAGAATTAACCAGTCACAGCCTGCCAGAAATAGGTGAATCATTTGGTGGACGTGACCATACGACTGTCCTGCATGCGTGCCGGAAAGTTGCTGAACTGAAAGAGTCGGATCCCCGCGTGGCTGAAGACTACCGTAACCTTTTACGAACACTGTCGAGTTAACCCGAGAGAATCATCATGCAATTTACTGTCAGCCAAGATACTTTAGTGCGACCGCTGCAACTGGTGTGCAGTATTGTTGAACGACGCGCTACGCTTCCGATCCTGTCTAACGTCTTATTACGTGTTCAAGGTGACCAGCTATCCATGACCAGCACCGATATGGAACTGGAAATGATTGCTACTCTGCCGGTCGCCGTTGAAGAAGAAGGCAAAACCACCGTCTCAGCCCGTAAACTGCTGGACATTGTCAGAGCCCTACCGGGTAACGCCACCATCAGTGTTAATGCCAGCGAAGGTAAAGCAGTGGTGAAAGCAGGGAAAAGCCGCTTTTCATTAGCGACATTGTCCAGTGATGACTTTCCGGATAGTGAAGGCGCCAATTACATGGACGAAATTTCACTGCCACAATCGGCACTGAAATCCTTACTCGACGAAACCAGCTTTGCCATGGCCAGTCAGGATGTTCGTTATTACTTGAATGGATTACTGCTGGAGCGTGATGACACTACATTACGTGCTGTTGCGACCGATGGTCACCGTCTGGCGCTGGGCAGCCTGACGACATCCACACCCGTCAGTGAGAAAAACAGCGTGATTGTGCCACGTAAAGCGATTATTGAACTTGGCCGCTTGCTTAATGACAGTGATGATACGGTTAAAGTTGCCTTCAGTAATCAGCAAATCAAAGTGGAATTACCGGATATTCACTTCACATCTAAACTCATTGATGGCCAGTTCCCGAACTACGAACGCGTTTTGCCTTTAGGTGGTGATAAAGAAGTCTTAGCTGATCGTGATGAATTGAAACAAGCCTTATCTCGTGCAGCTATTTTGTCTAATGATAAACATCGCAGCGTGCGTATCAATTTAGAGACAGATCAATTAAAAGCCACAGTCACTAACCAGGAACAAGAATCCGCAGAAGAAGAAATCAGCGTCGATTACAAAGGTGCCCCATTAGAAATCGCCTTTAATAATGCCTATCTGCTGGACTTATTGAACGCGATTCCGGATAACAAAGTGAAACTGCTTTTCACTGACGAGACCAGCAGTGCCCTAGTTACACCTGCTGATGAAAAATTTGAGCGTCAATATGTCGTTATGCCAATGCGCTTGTAGTAAATGTTCAAACATTTCTTTATTAGTAGGCATTAAAGCGATTTTTATAGATGTACGTATTAACAGCAACGCTATCAGCAGTATGAATACAGGCTGTGCTCAATAAAGTCCAAACACATCAAACGGATGGCCAACGGCGTGAGGCTAAAGATGGCTCCGTTTGATGCTTTGTGAGCTCCTAGCTATCCAACTGCAGACATTCCTACACTCCAAGCCTGGTTGACCCAATAAAGCGCAACAAAGCCGTTCTACCCCCCAACAACTCCCATGAGTATGACATTAATTACGTCATGAAATAGTCCTCTCAATAAAGAGCTAGCCGCACAATGTGACGTGATTAAAGTGCATTTCAGCGTTGGCATTAACAGCAGCATTTTTTATCTACAAAAATTTCACAGATAACGGCCAAACCTGAACAAGGGAGGGTCTACTATGAAAAAACAATGCATGAATTACATCATGGCTTGCGTCTCAGTCCTGACATTGGCGAGTTGTGGTGACGATGAGTTCTCGCAAATCGATTTTGGTCAAGATGAAGCCGAGTTCACAGCGGTAACACCTGTGCCAGATCATTTGCGGGCCGGGATGCCAGAGGAGAAACCCAAAGAAATGCTGTCAGTTGCCGATCCCACGCCACCTGAAGTCTGGTTACTATCTTTATATCGGCAAAAACCCAATCATGATCCTGAACGTGATGTGATGTATTACCAGAAATTACTTGATGAGGTCCTGGCACATGTTCATGAGGATAAACGCGTTGTCAGCAATCGATTAGTACAAGTCACACGACAGTTACAAGACAAAGGCATTGATGCCGACCAAGATAGATTGCTGATTGATTTTTCTCACTATTTACCTAGTGTGAATGGTAAGTATGTATTTGGCGAACTCACTGCAAACTACAGCAATCTTCGACAACAAGACATGAATCATGACCAGGCCATGAAACAGTTGTTTGAGCTTATCTAGTCAGGGAGGATGTGATGTGGATTTTTTAATTCAAAGTTTATTTGTCTGGGCACTTACCTTAACAGGCTACGAAGACCCGAATTATCTGCCTGATATAAAAGCAGTCAGTCATCAAACACTCGCCACTACATTGTGTAAATCCAGTTACTGTACCGCAGTGGCCTATTACGACAAAAACACGGAAACGATTTTTTTTGATAATCGTATGGACATCAAAACTGATGATGGAGCCCGTAGTTTCATAGTGCATGAAATGGTGCATTTTCTGCAGCATAAAAACGGCAAAATAAACAGCGAAGAGCTTGATTGTAAAACACGCATAGAAATTGAACGTGAAGCCTATCGTGTTCAACAACTTTTTCTAAAAGAACACCACAAAGATACATACCAGATTGATATGGCTATGGCAGTATTACCCAGTCTTTGCAGCGAACAAACTGAAAATTTAAACTGAGATTAAGCTCTAGTACTGGCTATAAAAATAAGGCATTGAAATGGATATCATCAAGTGGACTGAAAAGCTGATGTCGATGGATGAGGAGAGTTGGCAGCGCCATGCCAATCCCTGGAGTGTGTATTCACGCTTTACAACTTTGCCCTTACTCTCTCTGGCTTTTTATTCACGCGAGTGGATAGGGATTTATTCGTTCATACCTGTTGTTTTGGCTCTTGTCTGGATTTGGCTCAACCCACGACTCTTCCCTCCACCATCCTCTACCGATAACTGGGCCTCCATGGCGACCTTTGGAGAAAGGTTGTATCTAAATCGTCAACATGTCCCCATTCCTGTTCATCACCAGCGATTTTGTGTTGTGCTACAGACGCTGTCTGTCATCGGCTTACCCTTTCTGATTTATGGCTTTTACAGTTTAAATATTTGGCTACTGCTGGCCAGCAATATCTGGATGATGGTGTTCAAAGCCTGGTTTGTCGATCGTATGGTCTGGTTATATTTGGATAGTCAGGACGATCAGTCATAACCTTATGCTGACTTTGATAACAAAACAAAAAGGTAATCCCATCAATCATCTACATCCTATATAATCACTGACTCATTTATATAGAGCCAAACAAAAACACAATGATGAATAGTACCCCCACGCATAAGCCACGTCCGTTCGTAGACCTGATGGTCAGTATCGTATTGCCATCCATTATTTTAATGAAGATGAGTGGTCCAGAAGACTTAGGTGCCAGTGGTGCATTAGTCGCGGCGCTGTCTTTTCCACTTGGCTGGGGTATTTTTGAGCTGATTAAATACCGTAAATTCAACTTTATTGCCTTACTCGGTTTAGTGAGTGTCTTACTCACTGGTGGCATCGGTTTATTTGAGCTCGATACGAAATGGTTAGCGATCAAAGAAGCAGCCATTCCTGCGATTATCGGTCTTGCCGTGCTTGGCTCAACATTCACCCGTTACCCACTTATCAGAGCGCTGTTGTACAACCGTGAGATGATGGACGTAGACAAGATTAAAGATCGTCTTGAAGAGCACAACAGCACAGCCTTGTTTGAAAAACGCTTACTCAATGCCACCTATTTATTAGCTGGTACCTTTTTATTTTCAGCCATCATGAATTTCCTGCTGGTGAAATGGCTGGTCACCAGCCCAACTGGCAGTGAAGAGTTTAATGAACAACTCGGTTTACTGACTTTATACAGTTATCCAGTGATCGCGATTCCCTCTATGCTGATGATGATTGGTATTTTTTATTATTTATGGCGCACGATTCATGATCTTACTGGCTTGAAACTGGAAGAGGTGATATCACCCAAAATCGCCAATAAATAACCGTATGTCCTCAGTCCGACAGGTTCTGCATCCAGACTACCTGATTCTATTACCCACGACACCCTGCAAAGTTCTCAGTTCTGCGGTGTTACACGGAGGACTGCAAAAGGCCAATGCTTTACTTAATATGCGTGTGGAGAAACACTCTCCACTCCCCTGTCTGGCGCCAGAGCAAACGCTATTAAATAAAGCAGAAGAACTCGCTCTACCCTCTCCCACTGTCGGTATGATGACAGCGGCTTCCATGAAGTCGTTAGGGCAGCATATTGAGAAACGCGGTGACTTAACGGTTGAATGCTGGGTAACGAGTGGTCTCAGTAACGTCAGACGAGTGGGTGATAAAGCCGATGATAAGACTGAGCCAGGTACCATCAATATCTGCTTACACATTAATCAAGCACTGTCCGATTCAGCACTGGCAGAAGCCTTGATATTACTGACTGAGAGTAAAGTCACGGCCATTCGCGATACGGATATTATCAGCCCGGTTTCCGGTCTCTCTGCCAGTGGTACAGGCACCGATAGTCATGCTGTATTTTGCCCTGATGCAGAACCTCAGCACCATTATTGTGGCAAACACACTACGCTGGGTGAGCTTATCGGCCGCGCTGTGCTTGAGGCCTGTTCAACCAGCTTAGGTCACTGTTTTCGCAGTATGATCAACGACTAAAAATAGGGCTTACAGCCTGTCGATAGCCGAATAATACTTGCTTGAAACCTGTCGCTATTAACGTATTACAGTCTAGATAAGCTTGGAAGCAGTATTTGCATTATCGTTAGCAATTCATTTCAGCTTGAGTTAAGGGTATTTTGTATACTAGCTCTTATGGCCTCTAAACATGCAACTCACGCTATCGAGCATTTTTTCTTTAAAGACGGTGCCACACGGGCCTTATTCCGCTGGCTGGATTTTCGTTTATTTGTCTCGCAACAGAATATCCAATTAACATCCTCTAAAAATACAACGGCGCAATCAGCTACCGATTATCTCCATGCCTGGCAGCAACAGGCCTCTCTGACAACTCCCGCTACAGGAATTTTACGACTTTTCAGCGTTATCGCGATGATTATTGGATTTACAGCCATGGTAGGCGTATTAAATGTACGAGAACACACATTCATAAATATCTGGGTTCCGCTCGCTCTGTTTGCATTTTTACCACTGCTGCTCAGCCTGAGCAGCTTTTATTTGTCTTTTTTATCACCGTCTAAACAACATTTACATCATCACCCCGTGATGCATTGGCTCATCAATAAACTGCAGTTGCAACCCTTTATTCCGTATAAAAATCTGTTATTACCCTGGCTTTTTTGGCAAGTACAATCAGCGGCTATTTTGTTTTCTGCCTCAGCGCTACTGTCTTTTTTTCTATTGGCGACATTTCAGGATTATCAATTTGGCTGGTCATCCACTTTCATCACTGATAATGCCACCATGACTCAAATGATGAATATTATCAGTTGGCCCTGGCAGTGGTTATTTGAGGCACCAACGGCTGAATTAATCCAGCAGACACGGTTTAGTGTTCAGACAGCTAATATAGCTGTCACGGCCAACAATAACTGGTGGGTGACCTTGGTGATGTCTATTGTGGTTTACGGAGTTTTGCCTCGTCTGCTCTTAGCACTGTTACTCCGTCATCAATTTATCCAGCAATTACGTCACAACATCCAACATAGTAGTGATGTAGAACAATTTATTGTTGCTCAACAACATCAGATGAGTCGCAATCCTATTCTGTCTGAGAACCTGACTAGCGAAAATACGTCAGTGCAATTACCCTCATCCAATACTGTCTTGCTTAGCTGGCAGCAGGCTGATTTGTCTTTTCCCATAGCAAAAAATCTGGGCACAGATGACTGGTTAAAAGATGAAAAGTGGCTGATGTCTGATGCCAGTCATTTTGATAAGCCTGTCTGGATCATGATTGATCCGATGCAGACACCAACAGGTGAACTGGCCGATAGTATTGAGTTGTTACAGCAACATAATTCTTCTGTCAGCTTAGTGTTATACCCTATCAATACGGATGACTCACGTTACCAACAGCAGCAGAAATCATGGCACTTTTTTGCCCAACGACACGCTGTCAGTTTAAAAGAGGGGCATGACAATGGCTGAATCAACGTCACATCCCGTCTTTGCCGTCGTCGGACATCCCAATAAAGGCAAGTCAAGCATTGTCGCCACGTTGACACGCCAGGATGCCGTTAAGATCTCTGAAATTTCAGGTACCACGACGTCGTCGCAAACCTTTGATTTGAATATAGAGGGGGTGACCCAGTACACGCTGGTTGATACTCCGGGTTTTCAACGACCACGGCAAGTCCTGTCCTGGTGTCAGCAACATGCACCCAATGCTGCCGAGCGTAGAAACACGATTCAAGCCTTTGTAGATGAGCAGGCAGCTATAGGCAGTCATAAATTCCATGATGAAGTTGAGCTATTACAGCCTATTCTGAGTGGTGCTGGCATTATCTATGTTGTGGATGGCTCTATTCCCTACAGTCCCGAATTTGAAGCAGAAATGACCATTTTGCAATGGACCGGGCAGCCTCGTATGGCTCTGATTAACCCGATAGGTGGTGAAGCTTATGTGCAAGAGTGGCAAGATGCGTTAAGCCAATATTTTAGTGTTGTTCGCGTGTTCAACCCCATGACAGCGGATCACCAAAAACAATTCACCATCCTGTCTGCCTTTGCTGAATTATATGAGCCCTGGCGTCCTTCTATTGAAGACACCATTGAATTGCTGAAACAGTATTTCGAATCACTAGAGCAACAAGGTGCTTTTGTCGTGGCAGAACATATTCAACGCATGCTTGGCCATATCAGTGAAATCAAAGTGCCTGCAGACTTTGTTAAGTCACGTCTAAAGGACAAGCTCAAACACGACTATCAAAGCTCGCTGCGTCATATTGAAGCCAGTATGCAACGCCAGCTTCAAGCCCTGTTTGCTCACCCTGAAATGAAGATGCAGTTACAGGAACTCAACGCTGATTATCCCGACCTGTTTGATACCAGTCATTGGTATATTTATGGCTTAGACAGACAAAAGATCGTGGGCTTATCGGCTTCTGCGGGTGCAGCTGCCGGTGCAGTGGTGGATGTGGGCATGGGTGGCACCTCACTGATGACCGGTGCCTTCTTCGGCGGCTTGGTATCTGGTGCCGCATCACTCTTCGCTACCGCCGCACCAGAAAACCTCAAAATTAATGGCATTCCCATAGCGGGTGAAACATTAAAAGCGGGTCCAATGAAAGAACTGACGTTTATTTTTGTCGTGCTGGGCCGTGCTGTTGATTTTCTGGAAATGATCTTACGACGCACACATGCCGATCGTTCAATTGCAGAACTACCTGAAACCAACCTTACTGAACGAATAAATCATCTACCCAAAGTCGATCAAGTTCAACTCACCCGCTTATTACAAAAAGCACACAAAGGCCTCAGCGAGGCTGAGTTAATCAAACTTCGCGACTGGGTATTAGTACTCTGCTTGTCGTCTGAAGCATAAAATCCGGTCAATATTGACTTGTTCTTAACAGCGTCTTTCGTAAGCTCATACAACTGTGTTTATCAACAATGGAGCTTGAGGCATGACTCGTCAATTACTGGTTTTATTGATGCTATTGAGTCCACTATCCTGGGCAGAAGCGATGCAAAACCTTGAATCACTCTCAGACTTAAAATGGAAAAACCGGCTTATTCTGATAGAGGCTGATCAGCCAATCCAACACTATCAGGATGAACTTGACCGACTCGATGCTGACATCGTTGATCGTGATATTGTGTGGTTTATTGTTAACGACAAGGACGTGATAAATAATTTTAACGGCAAACTCAGTGATAGTGCCGCTGATGAGATCCGTCAAACATTACAAAGTCATAGTAGTGCGGTTTTATTAATCGGTAAAGATGGTGGTATTAAGGCAACAGAGACCCAGTTAATACTCGATGAGCTCTTTGGCGAGATAGATAGAATGCCCATGCGTCAGCAAGAGCTACAATCCCGTTAGCCATATCCATTCCTTCCACTCTATCAATATGAATAATTGTAAGCACTGGTAGCACTATGCTATTAATGATTCATAATCCATATCGAAGACGGGTGTTGGTTTATCTTCTTCATTGTTGTTGGGGGGCGTATGAATATCATCAATGAGCTATTTGATGGCAGTTTTATGCCCCACGGTCATTGTTACAAATGGCAGAGTGACTTACTTTTTCTGCATGTGGTGGGTGATGCACTGACGGTGATGGCCTACTTTCTCATTCCTATCGCCCTTATCCAGCTTGTCAAAAAAAGAAATGATTTTGCTTTCAACTGGATTTTTGTCATGTTTGCCGCTTTTATTTTTCTCTGCGGCGTCACTCACCTCATTAACCTGATTAATATCTGGCATGGGTATTACTACATCAGTGGCATGGCAAAACTCATCACTGGTATCGTCTCTATAACCACCACAGTGATGATTGTATATTTACTTCCCAAAGTCATTGCTTTTCCCAGTATTAAAGACTTTAAAGTTAAAAATGAGCAATTATTACTGGCTAAAAAAGAGTTACTTGAAGCCAATCAATTATTAGAACAACGAGTTGAAGCACGAACCAAAGAACTAGAAGAGCTAGCGCGCACAGATGCATTAACAGGCGTGTTAAATCGAGGTGGTTTGATGTCCTGCTTGACGGATGAAATTGATCGCGCGACCCGCTACAAACGTCCATTAAGTCTATTAATGGTTGATTTAGATCACTTCAAATACGTCAATGATCAATATGGGCATCAACAGGGTGATGTTGTGTTAACGGAAGCTGTTCAAATTATATCCAACGTGTCCAGACACAGTGACCACCTTGGACGTTATGGGGGCGAAGAGTTTCTATTAATTCTTCCAGAGACGGACATGAATGAGGCAAAAAGCCTCGCTGAACGTATTAGGCTGGACGTTGAGCAACATTCATTTTGTCAGCAAGAAGGACACGATATTTCATTGACCTGTAGTATTGGACTGACGGAATATCAACCAGGCCAAACACAATCGAGTTTACTTCAAACGGCTGATCGCATGCTGTATAGCGCAAAAGACACCGGTAGAAACAGGGTCATTGTTAACGACAACACCGATGCCTAACAACCATCCAATGTCTATTACTTTTCAATAGACATTGGATAACTCAACATTAATGTTTTAGCTCACCCAGCACCACTTTATTATCCGTAACTTTTTTCACCACATTCGAGTAGTAATCATCTCTAAACTCATTAATAACCCGTGTGGCGACTGTATCCTCGACACCACTTCCCAACAACACTTCTTCTGTGAGTCTCAGGCTTGTTTCTAATGTCTCTGAAACTGTTGTGGTTGCACCCTGAGTAATGAGTTCTGCACAGTGTTTTCTATCTCGAGCACGTGCATGTATTGGCATCTCTGGATAATACTGACGCACTTGAGCCACTAATCTATCTACCTGAGCAGGGTTGTCCAGGGCCACAACAATCATTTTGGCTCGATCGGCACCAGCGGCCTGTAAGACTTTTACTTTACTGGCATCACCAAAGAAAACCGGAAATCCCTGTGCTCTGGCATCCTTTACCCGATGCTGACGCATATCTAACGCGATATACGGTACGCCGGCAGCGCCCAATAAGGTACCTACACGCGCACCAACCCGGCCAAAACCGGCCAGAATCACATGCTCTTGATCATGTTCGATGAACTCAGTGGTATAGTCTTCTTCGCTTTTCTCTGCATCTGGTGTGTAAAACTTCAGTAATAGGAAGTTTGTTGAGCGAACAACAAATGGTGTTAACACCATCGTTAAAGCAATGACCAACGTCAGAATATCGCTGACCGTAGTTTCCAATAAGCCTAATGAAGCCGCAAAGCTAAACAAAACAAAACCAAACTCACCACTTTGAGATAATAAAGCACCGGTTTGTAAAGAAATATCGTGACGTGCTCCTGCAATCCGGGCCAGGATGTAAACCACAACGGTTTTAATGGTCATCAGCCCCCAAGTCAGTAACAGAATATCACCCAGTCGCTCCCACAATAGACTGAAATCAATCCCCATGCCCACGGTCATGAAGAACAAACCTAACAAGATACCGCGGAAAGGCAGAATATCAGCTTCTATCTGATGTCTGTACTGAGACTCAGCCAGCATCACCCCAGCAAGGAAAGCCCCAAGCGCCATGGAGAAACCTACACTTTGCATAATCCAGGCAACGCCAAGCACCAAAAGCACGGCGACAGCAATGAAAACTTCCGGATCCTGACTGGCGACTATTCTCGCTAACACTGGATTAAGCAGGTAACGTCCAGCAAACAACAGAGCAATAATGACCAGAATACCGATCAGTGGATTGATATCTGGCCCGACCACTTCTGCACCATTGCCTACGGCAAGATAGGACACCAGAGCCAATAAAGGCACCACGGCGATATCTTGCAACAACAGTACTGAGAATGACATTCGGCCCATAACAGTGGAAATACCGCCACGTTCCGACAAGAGTTTTAAACAAAATGCGGTGGATGATAGGGCTAAACCAAAACCAATGATGATGGCACTGTGATTATCCAGACCTAACCAGATAGCAATGCCATAAATAGTACCTGCTGTAATCAAAACCTGAGCAAGCCCCAGCCCCAGCACCATTTTACGCATTTGCCAGAGTTTATCTGGCTTGAGTTCTATCCCTAAAACAAACAGTAAGAAAATGACACCAAACTCGGCGAGATGGCGAATATCTTCAACCTCAGTAATAACACCCAGCCCCCATGGACCAAGAATCATACCGGCCGTTAAATACCCCAAAATCGCGCCCAAACGAATGGCATGAAACGTCGGAATAATAATTACCGTGGCCAATAATAAAGCCAGAATTTCTACCAGATAATGGCCGCCTGCTTCTTGCACAAATTATCCCTTTACTAATTAAACCGTGGTACGAGGACTTAGCATTAACAGCAGTCCTTGTTTGTAGGTATCGGCAGCGGCCTCTTTTTTATCTTGTGCCAGCTGAACTTCAGCTAATACCTGATATGTCTCACCCTTGGCGCCGAGACGAATACTCTGTTGTAAATATTCTTCTGCCTTAGTCCATAACTCATTGGCTGCTGCCAGACGCCCAACCGTCAATAACAGGCAGGCATTATCCGGATAGGCTTTCAGCCATTTTTCTGCTGTCGCCAGGCGAGCCAGCACATCCCCCTGAGTAAGTACACCATAGATGTATACCAGCTTTTCACTCCAGTTATGCCGCATGTACTGCTCAATCTGAGCAATCGCCTGTTCTTCCTGCTGTTGCTCAATCAAACCATTGACATAAGGCACGAGCATGGCTTCTGTCTGACGTGATTTACTGGATGATTTTTCCCAAACCTCTGACATTCTTTGCCAGTCTTGTTTCACTAAAGCCGTCTCTAATTGCCCCACTGCCGCTTCTTGATCCAAACTCGCTACTTCCTTTCTTTCAAGGACATGGCGTTTACGTAAATCGGGCAAAACCGACTGGACTTCCTGCCATTGCTCCATGTCCTGATATAAGGACTGCAATAACTGCAATACATAAGGATGTTTGGGAGCCACTTCACGCAGATGCTGAAGTGTCGCCAAGGCCTGCTCTTTTTGCCCTGCTGACAACTGCAGTTCTGCCTGTACGACACCGACGGCAATATCAGCGCCTTCAGTGGTTTCATGAGCTAAACGGAGGTAATTGTCACGGCGCTCTGGTGCCTGTTGTTTTTGCGCTGCCCGGGCAGCAGCCAGATAGTGAAGCAAAGGCGTTTCGCTATGGGTCGCATGGCGAACCAAAGTCCGTTCAGCTTCGGTCCAGCGTCCTTCTTCGAGCGTAATCAATCCTCGTGTCAGCGCACGGTTAGCACGTTTTTGTCTTTGCGTAGTTTTCCAGGCACTGATTCTTTTGGGCGTCTGTCTTAATAGAATCAGACTTCGTAAGGCTAAATAGCCTGCAACAACTAAAATGACATAAATGGCGGTAAACACGACCAGTGATGTTTCGAGACTCCATTGTCCGTACTGGAGTAACACAAAACCCGGTTCAAAATCAGCCGCCCAAATAGCCGCCACACCCAATGCTAAAGCTAAAGCGATGATAATCAGCATTTTCATTGCTGATACTCCTCTAGCCAGTTCAGTGAGCCTGAGATATCAGGAATAGATACATCAATGTTTTGTTCAGCCAGTGAATTCAGTGTTTCCAACATGGCATCACGTTCGTCACCCGTAAAATAATGTTCCAACCAAGTGATAGCTGTTTTCAAACTGTGCTGAAAACTATCCGTATCCGCATTCAGTAATGCCAGCCTTGCGCTTTCCAACTGTAGTCGCAGGTTCTGGTATAGGAAGTAACGCTGCTCTGGCGCCAAAACAGCCGCTTCACCTGATTGTTCATGACGAATCACCACCAGAGATCGCAATTGCTGCCAAATATCCGAGAGCGCTTCTTTCCACGCAGGTGTGTCTGTCACGGCTATATCAGCCGTCTCTGAAGAAGCAGAAAAATCGACCTCAGGGCCTTTTTTAACACGTAATTGATTGACATGAGCTGCTAGGGTTTGCAGTTGAATGGCCATGCCCGAAATATCAGAGGTCGTGAGTGATTGTAATGTTAATAATTCTTCTGCTATCTCAGCCCGCAGAGGATGAAGTCGATAATCAGAGAGGGCTTCTAACTGTTTATCCGCCATAATCAAAGCTTGAATGGCGCCTTTCGCATCGTGTGCTAATACAGCGCGTTGGTTGGCGACGTTGAGCAGATATTTCACTTCCTGCAAAGCCCATCGTTTTTGCAGCTCAGCATTCGATAACTGCTGCTTATCATTCAGTTGCTGTAATTTTTCTGCTAACTGCTTTTGATCCGTATCGAGTCGTCCCAATTGTTGTCGGTGTTGTTCTACTCTTGATTGCCAGTTTCCGTTTTGGCTGGATAATTCGTTCAGGGAAGATTGAATATCTGCTTTTTGTTGCTGCAGCTGTTGATAGAACCAGGCGATGCTAGCGGCGGAGAGAAGTACCACCACGACCAGTGCAACCCAAATCCAGCGATAGACTTGTGCATCCTGCTTATTTTTTTCCAGTAACTCCGCATCTTGCACGTTGTTATCAATCGTTTGCTTTGCGTCTTTATCTGCCATGTTAATCGTCCATATTTATCAGAGTATCAACAACTGCATTATCGCTGGCATCGGCTGATACATAAATGGTTTTGAAGCCTCGTGAGGAGGCATGCTGTTTTATCCTATCACTGACGACCGTCAATGGTTTATCTAACAAATCTGGCCATGTATTCATGAAGATACTACAAAGATTATCAACACCTGCCACACTGGTACAGATCACTTTGTCTGCCATCATGGCCTGCTTGAGTTTTGCTGCCGTTGGTTGAGCTAAAACACGTTGATAAACTTCAATATAAGTAATATTAGCACCTCTGGCTGTTAAGGTATCAGCCATATGCTCCCTGCCGCCATTACCTCGCACAATCAGAATCTGTTTACCTCTGACTTGTGATGCCTGCATCAACGGCATCTGCAGCAAACCTTCACTTCCATTTGATATTTCAGGCTGACAATCGACCGGTATATCATGCTCACGCATAGCCTGTGCGGTCCCCTCACCCACCGCAGCAAATTGGCATAACTTGGGCAGTTCGTGTCCCCAGCCAGCAATAAAGCTCTCTACCGCGTTACGACTAACAAATATCAACCAGTCAAATTGGTCGATATTGATCGTCTGCCAATGCTTTTTTGCAACCGCTTCAATATCAATCACTGGCAGAATCAGTGGCTTACCTCCAGCGGCCTCAACCAGCTCAGCCAGTGCTTGGCACTGATGTTGAGGGCGGGTCACAAGAATCTGCTGCCCCGCCAATGGCAGTTTACTCACCGTAGACATCTGCCAGAATTTTATCGGCACCCTTCGCCAGCAACATTTCAGCGACTTGAATTCCTAATTTTTCAGCATCTGTTGCTTTACCGCGAACTTCAGCTGTGACCGTGTTAGTCCCATCTGGCTGACCGACCAAGCCTCGCAGCCAAACGTTATCATCATCTAACATCGCATAACCGGCGATGGGTACCTGACAGCCACCGGACAGACGTTTGTTCAAGGCTCGTTCAGCACGCAGCACAATGGCGGTTTGATCACAATGTAATGGAGCAATAAGCGCGTTCATTTCTTCATCATCCACGCGAGTTTCAATACCCAACGCACCTTGTCCAATCGCAGGTAAACTTTGCTCTGGTGTTAATGCGCTGCGAATACGGTAATCAAAACCGAGACGTTTTAATCCCGCCATCGCCAGAA
>NZ_DIAC01000011.1:54455-71883 GCF_002414625.1 Methylophaga sp. UBA5088
TGGCATCAAACTCACCATCATCGAGTTTACGTAAACGGGTATTCACATTACCGCGTAAAGGCAGTACTTCCAGATCCGGACGGTGAGTACGCACCTGGCATTCACGACGCAGGCTGGATGTGCCTAAACGGGCTCCGTGAGGCATTTCATCGATACTTTGATAATGATTGGAAACAAACGCATCATGCGGATCTTCACGCTGACAGATAACAGGCAGATGCAAACCTTCCGGAAACTCAACTGGCACATCTTTCATAGAATGCACAGCAATATCCGCACGTCCATCTAACATGCCTTGTTCCAGCTCTTTAACAAAAAGCCCCTTACCGCCCACTTTTGCCAAGGGAGTATCCAGTATGATATCGCCCTGGGTTTTCATACCGATCAGTTCAACTTCAATATTCTGATGTAATTCTAATAAGCGTGATTTAACAAATTCAGCCTGCCACATGGCAAGAGGACTGTTGCGAGTGGCAATACGAACGATTCTTTTAGTCATGGAATAAGGTCACTTCAGCGTTGTCGTTAATAAATAAAGTCGATTCTAGCATTTCACGCATTGACTCTCGACTATCCGCGTTATAATGACGCCCTGTTTTCAACGAGCCTAATCTGATTGATATGACTACAGCCAATAAAAAACTCTCATCTGCCAGACTGACGCAGCCTACCGACAAGTTTGTCGAAGAATTTACCGCTTCCGTGCAATTTGATCAGCGTATGTTCCGTCAGGATATTCGTGGCTCAATTGCGCACGCCACCATGCTGGCTGAAGTCAAGGTACTGACAGTAGACGAACGCGATCAAATTATTGCGGGCTTACAACAAATCGAACAAGAAATTGAGAACGGCGACTTTGAGTGGTCTATCGCTCAAGAAGATGTGCACATGAATATCGAAGCTCGTCTTATCGCCCTGATCGGTGAGGTCGGTAAAAAACTTCACACTGGCCGGTCACGTAATGACCAGGTAGCCACTGATGTGCGCCTTTATCTACGCGATATGATTGAGCCTATCGGTCAGCAGCTTAATCGTTTGCAAGAAGCCTTACTCAACGTTGCTGAACGTGAAGCCGAGACTATCATGCCCGGTTTTACTCATTTACAAACAGCACAACCAGTGACTTTTGGTCATCACATGATGGCCTGGTACGAAATGCTCGTTAGAGATGCTGAACGCCTGCAGGATTGTGCTAAACGAGCAAACAGCCTGCCCTTGGGTGCAGCCGCCCTTGCTGGCACCACTTTCCCGATTGATCGTGAAATGACCGCCAGCTTATTAGGCTTTGATCGTATCTGTTTAAACTCTTTGGATGCGGTCAGTGACCGTGACTTTGCCATTGAGTTCAATAGCTTCGCCTCGATTCTGATGATGCACTTATCCCGTTTCTCAGAAGAGTTAATTATCTGGTCATCGGCGCAGTTTGATTTTGTTGATTTAGGTGATGCGTTCTGTACCGGCTCATCCATCATGCCGCAGAAAAAGAATCCGGATGTGCCTGAATTAATCCGCGGTAAAACCAGCCGTGTTTACGGCAATATGTTTAACTTACTGACCTTAATGAAAAACCAGCCTCTGGCATACAACAAAGACAATCAGGAAGACAAAGAACCCTTGTTCGACACTATTGATACCTTATTAGGTTCACTACGAGTTTATGCAGATATGATGTCAGTCATTACAGTGAAGGCAGACAATATGCGTCAGGCTGCATTACGAGGTTATGCCACAGCGACTGATCTGGCTGATTATCTGGTACGTAAAGGCACACCATTCCGTGATGCACATGAAGTGGTGGGTTTATCGGTCGCCTATGGCATCAAACACAAAAAAGATCTGTCTGAACTCACCTTGGCTGAACTACAGCAATTTTCTGCCAATATTGATGAAGACGTGTTTGACGTGCTGACATTAGAAGGTTCTGTCGCTGCTCGTGACCACTTAGGTGGTACAGCACCAGAACAGGTTAAAGCGGCGATAAAAAAAGCACGCAGTCAACGTTAAACAAGAGTTACACCGATGCAGTAACGATCATCTAGTCGTTACTGCATCAACCACAAAACGCTGGCCGATAACATCATCAGAAAAGCGATTCTGACCGCCCACTTTGGCCAATAAGACAGCAGTAACACCAATACTACGCTGGTCACAGACAATATCGATACCCAAATCACAAAGCCGGTTCCTGCTCCCCACACCTGCCACATGGGTAAATAAGCTAATATCAGCACAAGACTTGCTGTCCAGCGTAAAACCCGTATCTGTGTAGCAGTTAAACGTCTATCAGTCACATCCATTAAATGTCTTGGCATCGCCAGACTCAAACCACTCATCGCGGCATAACACAGAGCCACGCTCATCATCATCGCCACACTCATGATATCGCCTCCGAACGTTTTGCGGGCTTAGAGTAGCGTTCAGGTGCAGTTAATTTACGGCGTAAAAATAACACCAGCCCCAGACTCATCAAACCGAACACCAATACGGTCACTTCAAAGCCGACACTGCTCAAGTCTCCTGCCAGCCAGTAGGATGGTAGCCAATGTCCGGTTGTCAGCAGGTTCATGACAGGTAACAACAATGCCAGTAAGGTAAAGAGACTCCATTGTTCAAACCAGGCTTTCATGCCAGGTCGACAAGCGGCATGAAACAGCATGGCTAGCCAGAGATAAAAAAAGCCTTTTATTTCCCAGGATGCCCGATCAGCGATATCGACCGGAATCAAACGATTCAACCAGAAATAAGCCATGCAAGCCACCGCAAGACCACTGATAGCAGCGATATTCAGTACCTCGATTACCCGATAAACGCGAGCAGTTTGCGAGCCAAACTCATTCAATGATTTCTGACGCCGTTTCACCAGAAACAAGATGGCGCCGGTTGCCATCATCAACGCACCCGCCATACCCATAATGAAATATAACCAGCGAACGCTGTAGCCACCAAAGTTGGCAAAGTGCATGATACGCATCACACGTTGTGATGCCATGGGCGTGCCCTTATCGTATTCACCTGGTGGGTTCAGATGCATCACATCACCATTGGTCGCATCAAACTGAACACTGCCAATTTCATCCCTCAATAATTGCCCTTCATAGTCTTTTTCATCAAACCATCCAAACACCTTGGTCACAGCGCTACTGTCTCCCGGGTGCTCTACGTTCATAAATCGTCCGGGTTTACCCATCATCACTTCTGCTCGCTGGAACAAAATGGATAAATCCACCACATCTGCATTCACGCCTGTTTCTGCTCTGTGCATGGGCTCATCAAGCAGTTCAGAAAAGAATACCTGTGGATTGCTGTAATTAGCTAATACACCTGCAGGCATGTAAATCGATAAAAAGACCACCAAACCGGTGTAAGCAATCATCAATTGGAAAGGCAGCGTTAAAACAGCGGAGGCATTATGTCCATCTAACCAACTACGCTGACCTTTCTTTTGTCTGAAGGTGAAAAAATCTTTGAAAATACGTTTATGAATAATGATGCCGGTAATTAAGGCCACCAGCATGATCATGGTAAAAAAGCCGACCAGCCAGATGCCTGCCATACCCGCATGAAACTCATAATGCATATGCACAAAATGATGCCCCCCTTCCGTTTCGCGATTTTCAGCGGCTGGCATGAGTTCACCATTCTCCAGGCTCAGTAAGGCATGTTGAAATTCATTCTGCTCATCCCGCCAGAACAGACGTATTCCTGGCTCTGTTTCCGTTGGCAGTCCAATCCCCCAGAAATGACTATCAGGAACATGTTTTTCAAGATAAGCCTGACCTTTCTTTATCGTATCAACACGTTGCTGTTCGGTCATCGCAGTTTGATCAAAATCGGATACAACGGCTGCCTCTGGTTTCATCCATTTCGTGATATCAACATCAAACACACCAATCGTGCCCGTAAGGAAGATCGTGAATAAGGCCCAACTGGCAAGCAACCCACCCCAGGTATGTAACCAGCCCATCGCCTGACGAAACGATTCCTGTTCTTTCACTGGCTTCGTTAACTCACTCATGACGCCACCTTGGAAATTAGCATCCCTGCACCACCGAGCAAGACTGTTGGAATCAACATACCTAACCAAGCGCGCTTGCTATTTCTAACAGTAAAGACCCAAATAACAGCTGCTGTATAAATTGCATAACTAAAAAGGCTCACGGCCACGATGGCATGTGGTTTTTCCATTGGCACAATAGCTGATAAAAAAATGATAACGGCGGACGTCAGTAAATACCCGCCTACCGTGGCGGCCAGAACCAATGACAGAATTCTGAGTGGATAAGGTAATTGCATATTGGAGATAACTCTCAAATGGCTGATCTAATTATAGTTTTAGCTGCAGATAGACATGAACGCCTGTCCTCAACTCACATGAGAGGACTGACCGTAAAATAAGAGAACAATCGTGTACTCTCTATCTATGTCGTTTAAAGCAGATAAAAAGTGCAATTTTTCACTTTTTATAAAGCTGGATTAATTTAAAGGTAGATATTACCATCAAATAATAATTATATGCATTTAGATTTATTGATTATCAGTCTTCACTCTTATTTTCAGACAGATGTTGGATAGTCGATCAATAGAATCAAAATGCCGCTTATTTTTGATATCGAAAGGTATTTGGAGAAGAATAATTTCAAAATCAGCCATGCTAGAAACAATGGCCATATTGACTGTTAAAAATGTGATTAAGTGAAATCTTTATTATGGTATTCAGTCTGGGTGCTAGTTCATTGGTATCAGTGGTAGAGGTCGGGTCACACTGCTTTGAATGCCACAAAAAGTTACTGCTTATAAAAAATAACCCCGATACAAGATCGGGGTTATTGTTTGATACATGACTAGGTCATGTTTAAGCCTGGCTTATTTTTCAATTTTCTCGAACGCTTCATTTTCATGTTTTGCTATCGAGATAATCAGACCCACTATGATGGCTGCAGCACCAACAGTGAACAGGCCTAGAGCAAGTGGATTATCAGCAAAAGTAAAATAAGCCCCTACGTTTTCCCATGAACTAATTGATGTTCCCATAATTACACTCCTGGTTCTGAGTTAGCCAATTTATTTGGCACGTCACTTGATGTCACCGCAGGGACACCATGCACTTCTGGGTAAGGCTTGGCAATGATTTCAACTTCATCTAAGCCCAGCTCTTCCGCTTCTTTCGGTACGCGTAATGCATTGGCTTTTTTCAGAATCAATGAAATACCGTAACCTGGAATAAAGCCCACTGCTGCCATGACAATGGCACCAATTGTTTGCCCCATTAATGAAATCTCAGGCAAGTCACCCACGTTAGGCATACCGTCGGCAAACACACCGACTAAGAATACTGCCCATACACCCGTGAAGCCATGAACTGAAACAGCACCTACCGCATCATCAATACCGAAATTTTCGATCAATTTAGCGAATTTAACCGCTAATACACCTGTTACTACAGCAATAATGAACGCTAATTCAGGATCATAAAGATCTAAACCGGCTGCGACAGAAATGATACCCACCAGACCGCCAGACATTGTCCAGAATGGGTCGCGACTAGCGATGTAACAACCAATGACACCACCCGCAAAGCCCATTAATGTATTAAAGGCAAACGCTGATAAGTTAGTTGGGTTGCCGTAAATGGTTGTCCAACCTGTTTCACCACCGTTAAAGATGATACAACCGCCCAGGAATCCGAAGAAACCGAAGATGATCATCATCAAACCGATTAACGTCATAGGTAAGCTATGTGGAGCAATAGTCTGTGCCACACCGTTGATAAATTTACCTACACGTGGGCCTAAATTGATCAGTACACCCAGTGTGAAGAAACCAGCCACAGCATGCACAACACCAGACGCGCCGACATCATGATAGCCCAAGTCAGTCAGTAACCAACCATCTGGATGCCAACCCCAGGCACCAGCCAGTATCCAAACCACGCTACCCAAGAACACAGTCAGAATCAAAAACGCACTGACACGAATCCGTTCGATAACCGCACCGGATAAAATCGAACCGGTGGTGGCACCAAACATGGCAAACGCTGCCCAGAAAATACCGGTTCCCATATCGGTGACATCAGGTCCCATACTTTGTGCCCAAGGTAAGGCACCCGCTGCCTCAATAGGAATAAAGCCATTCGGGAAAGCGTTATATATCCACCAGCCAAACAAATAAAACGTGGGAATAATGACCGCTAAAGCAAGAATATTTTTAATACCCGCTGCTAAAGCATTTTTACTACGTGAGGCCCCCATTTCATAGGCCAGGAAACCAGCATGAATCATGATCATAATGGCGGTACACCACCAGTAGAACACTTCGACATTCATAGACTGATGCATTTGAAAAACCGCTTGCTGGGCGTCGAGCGTTGCCTGCAAGGATTCTAGCGTTGGCGCATTGTCCATCTTTCTATCCTCTTATTAGTTAACATTAATACCTATCCACCTTGTTGGTTGGCTTACTTATCCAGCAAAAAGCTGGTTTGAACGGCGTTGCTATCAATAATCTTATCGGTAGAGCGATCCTTGATAGCAACGCCAGAACACTGGAGTCTGCGGGCCTCAGTCAGCAAATAAAGGCTTTTCTGAGCCGCAGCAAAATAAGAAAGTCCCGCCTTTCTTACATTGGAAATACAGTTACGTTTATCATCGCTCAGGCCACGTTTGGCCCCCCAGGTCAGGTACAGTCCCAAGCTATCGGGCGAACTCAATCCCGGACGTTCGCCAATCAGCACTAAAACGGCCTTGGCGTTTAAGGCTTCACAAACATCGTCCCCCACGGCGACACGGCCTTGTTCCACCATAACGATAGGTGCGAGTGAGTAAGCTTGTTCACTGGCTTGCATGGCTTGAGCTAAGGTTTCAATAAATACCGCAGCGTTTTCTTTAATCGCCGTGGCTGATAAACCATCAGCAATCACAATGGCTAAATCGTAAGGTTCAGAAGCTTGGTGTGGTTTAAGTGCTGCAAGACTGGCTTCGTCCAGCTGTCTTCCCCAATCCGGACGCTGCAAATACGTCATGCGATCGGTTGCCTGACTATGCAGCTTTAAAGGTGCTTCACGGTTTAACAACGGGTATTTATCTGCTAAGGCAATGAGGTCTTGTTGTAAACCATCAAAGTCCAGTTCGGTATGCACCGCATCACGGGCCTGAGCATGTGCTAATTGGAATTCAAGTGATTCACGCGTCGGTGTGCTTACACCAGCACGCCCCAAGCCAATACGGGCAGCCGTGAATTCACGCAGACGACGCCATGGGTTATCGGTGACGATAGCGTCATCTTTTTTTACTCTGAGATGAGTGAGTCTATCTTCCTTAACCATCATTCGTTCCTGTGGCTAAGCCTCTCAAGGTGCCGGCAAAGGCTGGCGGTAACTGGTTTGATAACTTGGCATGACCGGCATCGGTCATGATTTGCATTTTTTCCAGCCATTTTTCAAATTCAGGTGCCGCCCCCAAACCTAAGACGCGACGCGCATACAAAGCATCATGGAATGAGGTGGTCTGATAATTGAGCATAATGTCATCCGAACCGGGAATGCCCATCACGAAAGAACACCCTGCTGTCGCCAATAGCGTCAGCAGATTATCCATATCATTTTGATCAGCTTCAGCATGGTTGGTGTAACAAACATCACAGCCCATTGGCAGACCTAATAACTTGGCACAGAAATGATCTTCCAAGCCTGCACGGGTAATTTCTTTACCATCAAACAGATATTCAGGACCGATAAAGCCCACCACGGTATTCACCAGTAAAGGATTAAATTTTCTGGCAACGGCATAGGCTCTGGCTTCACAGGTTTGTTGATCCAGACCATGATGAGCATTAGCCGATAAAGCACTGCCCTGCCCAGTTTCAAAATACATAACGTTTTGTCCGACCGTGCCTCGGTTCAAAGATAATGCTGCTTGTTGTGCTTCAGCCAGGGTGGCTAAATTAAAGCCAAAACTGCTGTTGGTTTTTTCCGTGCCACCAATGGACTGGAATACCAAATCCACTGGCGCACCGTTTTCAATACACTCAATCGTGTTGGTGACATGCGTTAACACGCAGGACTGGGTAGGAATCTCATATAAAGAAATCACTTCATCCATCAATTGCATCAGACGCGTTGCTTGCGCCACGTTGTCTGTTGCCGGATTGATGCCAATCACCGCATCACCAGATCCATAAAGGAGGCCATCCAGAATACTGGCCGCAATACCGTTCACATCATCAGTGGGATGATTCGGTTGCAGACGTGTTGATAATCGTTTGGGTAAACCAATCGTGTTTCTGAATGCACTCACTACACGGCATTTTTGTGCGACCAGAATCAAATCCTGATTCCGCATAATTTTTGATACTGCCGCCGCCATTTCTGGGGTCACTCCAGCTCGTATCTGGTTTAGCATGTCGCTGCTGGCTTTATCCGAAAGTAGCCAATTACGAAAGTCGCCGATGGTCATGTGTGAGATGGGCTCAAACGCATTCACATCATGCTCATCGATAATCAGTCGGGTGACTTCATCTTCTTCATAAGGCACGAGTGCTTCGTTAAGGAAATTTTTTAATGGCACTTCTGCCAACAGCAACTGAGCCACAGCACGTTGTTCTGCCGTTTCAGCCATGACACCGGCCAAGCTATCGCCTGAACGAGCAGGCGTGGCTTTGGCCATCAGTTCAGCTAAATCAACGAACTGATAGGTCTTTGTGCCTAATTGGTAACGATATGTCTGTGTCATAAACTGCTTTAATTCCCAATACTTGGAATAAATTTTGCCTTTAAGTAAACAAAGTTTCCTAATGTGAACTTGCGAGATTTATACCGGGTGACTATCGAAATTTGGCAAATGTTTTTTAGTTTGTGATTCAGCAACTTATTCACATAATGCGGATATAACAAAATAAACGAGGGGAGCAAATGACAGAGGAAAATATAAAATTTGCACCGAAACAGAGCGCAACCGCTACGCGTTGGTGCGTACTGGAGGCAGATGATGCCGATGAACAAGCTCATAACCTAAAAGCCTGGCAACAACAATTCGATCAAATCAGTATGGGTCAGTTTTACGGGCGTATTGAAGAGGTGATGTTTGAGCATGTTCATGCCTTTCGTGAACACACCAGTCGAGCTATTCGTCAGCAATGTAATGTTTGGCCAAATGCCATATGGATGGGGTTTGCAGCCGATGAGAAGTCATGCCGAATCAACGGCCATCAGGTTGAAAAGAATCAACTGATGATACGCCCTGGCAATACCCAATTTGAGCTCATCACACCCGAAGACTTTGATATTTATGGGTTAGTGGTGAACCAGGACAGTCTACAGCTGGTGGCAGAAAAACAAGGCATCAAGCTTGATAGTCATGCCATCAACTCCCCCCTTAAAGTGTGGGAGTCACACAAACTTAATCAATTAAGACATGTTTTGAACGACGTCATTTCACCCGCTCAAAGTGATATCAGCAGACGCATCCAAGAGGACAATCTTATGATGGCTATGCTTGAAGTGCTTCAAAAAAATGGGCCCAGCAACGAAAAGCCCAGTTTTAGTAAACGTCGCGCCGTGGTTGAAAAAGTCACGGCCTATCTGGATGCCAACCCGAGTAAACACGTGACGATTACAGAACTCTGTGATCTGGCTCATGTCAGCCGCCGAACGCTGCAATACAGTTTTGAAGATGTGCTCGATATCAGCCCGGTTAAGTTTATTCGAATGGCCCGATTAAACGCTGTCAGGCGACGACTATTACAAGGTTTGCAGGAAGATGAAACCATCGCCATGGTGGCTCAGCACTGGGGGTTTACCCATGCCGGGCAATTTACTCACGACTACACGGAGTTATTTGGCGAAAATCCGTCTATTACCATCTCACGTCGACACAACTAACACGTCCAGCCATGGATGGCTTCTTCCTCAATCTCGCTTAAGCCCTTACTCCTCAAAAATCTGACTAAGCTCCTGCTGCACTGGCATACCTTCAACGACATGAATCTCACCGTCCTTATCCCGATATATACTGGTCGGCGTGGCATGCGTATGCATCTCCTCCAGCAGCTGATTATTTGCCATCACCGCATCATTACCTTTTGAAGCCTTCGCATTATCAACAGCGATACCGCCTTGTCTAACCGATTGGCGATGTTGCTGAAAAGCCTGTTCGGGTGAGTCAGATCCCATAATCGTCGCCGCAACCGCTAAGCTGTTTTTCTGGAGAATCCCCACAATGATGTGACGAAATTGAACCTGACCCTCAGCAATGAAAGGTTCAGCCATGTCACGGAATTTATGGCAATAAGGACAAAACGGATCAGAAAAGGTATACACAATTCGCGGCGCGTTTTTATCCCCATCTTGCACCCAGTCCATTTCTTCGAGTTGTTGCCATAACTTTTCATTTTTCGGTTTGGTTATCAGTTGATTAATCGCATCTGCCCCCAGATTTTTACCCTCTGTATCGATTAAATCGCCGATAACGGCATGGCGTTTATCCGGGGTGACATAAATACTCATTGCTTCGTCTTTATAGTTACCCACATAGCCAGTCAGCTCAGAGGGGGTGTCAAACTTATCGATGATGGTCACACCCTGCTGCTCGATGTATGACAACACATTTTCCTGCTTGGCCGTATCAGACTGTTTGTTGAGAAAATAAAAGCTAATCGTTGCGAGAAAAATGGCGACCAAGAGGCCAACGAAGATTTTTTTCATCAGAATTCCGAATCCGTTTAAGTGTTTAATGACGTGAGTGTAAGTCAGCAAAAAAAGGAATTAGTTTACTCAGCCAGTAATATAAACGCTCAAAATACAAAAAGGCGCTCAAACGAGCGCCTTTTTACGAGAGAGAAAATCAGAAGGGAAATAAGCTATTTCGATTCAGCTTTCATGACTTTATGTGCAATTCGGCCTAATCCACCGTGTAATTTTGCCGCTTTTAAGTCATCTAAGTTTGTGGCATGGCCGACAACCACAGCGCCCCCCATACCTAGACCAATATGCGGATCACACTGATATACATAAATACCTTCTTTACTAAATTCTCTTGAGACATTTTGGCCAATCTCAGATTTGAAATCTTTTGCCCCATCTGGCTGAAACATAAAGTGCACATTATGAATATCCATATTGGTCCAGTTCACCGTATCCCCAGGCTCTACATTAACAATCAGTGGGTCAAATTTCGTGCCTTCCGCTTTCACCGTGGTTTGTTTTGCAAATGCCGCACCACTGATCAATAGTGTGGCCAAGGTCATGACAGTTAAACTTTTTCTTAACGTACTCATTTTTTCTCCTTTTTATTATGAATTCACATCCCAATAGTGAAGGACTCATAAGTACGTCATGATTATGTAAGACATAGTTCAGCTAAGCTGGGTAAAGTTATGTAAACTCGGATAAGTTAACGTTCGGCCTGAGCCATTGTCCGTATTTTGTCATTCGCCTCTTCGGTACGGTAGACCAGCTTACGCACCTCATCTGCCACGACAGCAAATCCGCGCCCGGCTTCACCAGCACGGGCAGCCTCAATAGCGGCATTTAAGGCTAATAGATTGGTTTGCTGAGTAATTTCGGTGATCACATCCGCAACCGTGAGGATTTCCGTCATACGGGTTTCGGCACGCTCCATTTCCATGGTATGCAGCTCACGAGCACTGTACTCATGGCTGATATTGCGAATCGCTCCTGCTGACTTCACAGCCACTCCCTCTTCATTACGAATGGTCGCCGCCCGCTCACGAAACCAGACATACTCACCCGACGCCATTTTTAAACGATACTCGGCAACATAAGGCGTGCTACCCGTTTTATCATTAATATGTTTTGTGAACGCTTCCAGGGTCGCATCCATATCTTCAGGATGAATAGCTTTTAACCAGCTATCCCACCCATCTGGAAAATCCTCCTGACGTTTGTGACCTAACAACTCTCGGAATTGTTCTGACCAAGTAATGACACTTTTCTCATCATCAGGATCACCATTTACCAGCGTTAACATCCAAACACCCTCAGTCAACGCTGACTTAGCTAAGTTATTATTATCCACCTCACCTGATAAGCGTCGGTTTTCACTTTGCAAATGATCCATTTCTGAATACAAAGAAGACAAGGTTTGATTCAATGAATCTGATTGTTGTCGGAGCGCGTCCAGTTCGTGCTCAAACGTTTGCCGCTGTCCTATCAAACGCTGTTGGTGGTTATGGTTCAACTGCTCTACTTCAGCCTGATGGGCCTTTTGCAAAGAGGACAGATAGTCGCCAATACGATCTATCGGGGCTCGCAAATAACTATGCATCCACACTGGCAAACGTTTAAACGGCGATTCGATCGACTTATCAACAACCGATAAAATTGACTCAGAAACATACTGTAAACGCCCAGTATTAAACAGCTTCCACCCCATACAACGTTTCCTTTTATAAACAGTTATAAAGGCTGAACCTAGGAAAGCAGCCGGGCACGTTTTGGGTCATAAAAAGGCAGTTTTGTGACCAGACCTCCCAAACGTTTCTGAATACCATCCAGCTTACCTACTTCCAGCCGTGTGTCTTGTTTTGCAAACTCCGGGGCAACACGAATCATCGCAATTTGTTTACCTAACAAAGGCGACATAATGGCACTTGTCACAATGCCTACTGGAAATCGACCTTGATACACCAAATCACCATGAGCTGCAGGATCTCCACCATCAAGAATCAGGCCAACTAATTTGTGTCGGCTTTCTGGGTTCTCCCGAGCCAATGCTTCACGGCCGACAAAATCCTCATCTTTTGTACTTAATGGCACACTGAATCCGGTTCCCGCCTCAAATGGAGTGACATCTGGGCCAAACTCATATTCCGCCATGCTCAGACCCGCTTCAATACGTAACATATCCAGTGCATCAAAGCCCATCGGGGCGATATTAAAGGGTTGCCCTGCTTGCCACACTGCATCCCATAAAGATTCAGCCGCATCCGGATGACACCAGACTTCATAACCTAACTCACCGGTATAACCGGTTCTAGACACCATCACGGGCACACCATCAGGCCCACCTAAACGCCCAATGGTGAAGTGAAACCACTTCAGTTTTTCTACTGAGGTCTGACTTTCTGATGTCCAGATAATCTGGCTGAGTAATTCGCGACTATCTGGCCCCTGTACAGCGAGGTTATGAATCTGCTCCGTTGCGTTACGAATGCTGACTTTAAAGCCTTTTTCTTTGGCTTTTTCAGCCATCCAGACCATGGTGTAACTATCACCACAGAACCAGCGATAAGCCTGATCAGCCATACGGAAAATAGTACCGTCATCAATCATGCCGCCGGTTTCCAGACAAATCGCTGAGTGAGCAATTTCACCCACCGCCATACGTCGTACATTTTGTGTCAGCACATACTGCAAAAAGGCCACTGCATCAGGACCAGTAATATCGATTTTACGAAGGGGGGTTAAATCCAGTACGGCAACGCGTTCACGGCACGCTAGATATTCTGCGTTGGCACCCCAACCTTCATACTCAGCTGCGACCCAATAGCCGGCATATTCAATAAATTTCTTGGTTAAGGCAGATGTACGGCTATGAAAGCCAGATGTTTTGGTCATACGAGGATGCTCCTCAGCAGTAATTCGATGGGCAATAGAACGAGGGAAAGAGTGTTCTTCCCCATAAATGCGGACGTGAATATCTGTCGGAATCCAGCCATTTGCCGGATCAATATCATCAGGACAAGCTGATGAGGCACAAACGAGATCTTTATCTGCCCTCATCAGTACATAATCACCAGGACGAGACCAGGGCTCATCCATAAACACCGTGCCGCAAGGTTCAATACCAGTATTAAAAAATAGATTAATCGCTGGCCATCCAGCACGAGGCTTGATGCCATATGGCTTGAGTACGTTATTGAAGTTTTCAGTACAACTGATGTGACCAAAATAACCACTGTCTTCGTAATATTTGGCTGTGCAGGCGAAGAGGAAACTATCATGACGACCAACGGTGTCTTGTACGACTTCGACCATCGACATCATGTCCGGTCCCAGAAAACGGGAATGCAGACCAGGCACAGGATTACTCAAGCCTATAACGGTTCGCGTTGCCGTCGCATCCAGCCCAATCTCTTCACCGCGCTCTAAGGCCTGTTTGTCAAAGGCGATAAAGTCAGAACATTGCTTACCAGAAACATCGATAATCTGAATCCATTCGCCCTTTTTTACTTCATAGGTGCGAGCAGATGCACGAGGAATGCGTATTTCTTGTTTGATCTCAGCTAGTGGCTCAGGTAGCACTTCGGCCAACGGATCCGCATATTTCACCACTACCTGTAATTCAGTCGGTGGTGTATGTTCTTCGATAGACATACTGGCCCCAGCGGCGACAATGACGACCGTTAAGTCAGCATAGGCAACAAAGCTTGGAGACTCATGACCTTCAACACGTAATACCGTCTGATACTGCTCAGGATGAATCTGCCAGCTTTCGAACTGTTGAGCTAAGGCCTTCGCAGCCAGATCTTCCTGCTGCAACTGCCTTTGAATATGTTCTGCATTGACTGGCGAGCGGGCATCTAATAACTGAGGCACCACTTGTCCTTGCTTATCCAACACAATTAACTCGCCGGGCTGTTCACCATCGACACTGTTGATTTCAAGCACATCCCCCACATGTAACGACAAGCGGATCGCTTGCTGTCCCTCAACTCGAAATTGTTGGCTATCTATCGGCGATTGCAGATTAAGAAACCGCTCTTCATCCCATTCTTCTTCGATCATTTCTAACATGTTTTACCTTGTCTTCCAGCGATAAGCCGGCGTGATTTTTGTTCATCTCTGGTGCAAGCTCAACAGGCTCTGAACCAGAAAAGTGCACAATATTGTTCTGCCTGTCTGACAAAAAAATAAATTTCTCTAGGTTTAACAATATTTACCTTCAGTAAACATAATTCAATCCTCCTGATGGAGTATCCCATTAGTTATAACCCGGCAAATACTCAGTGAAATGGCACAAAATCTGCTGTTACAGAACAAAACAAACGTAAGACAGACCACTCCATTTCTGGTGTGGACGTTGCGAAGGTAATACAGATGATCAATATCAAACTCAAAAGCTGGATAGATGGGCAGACTTGGTTTGGTGAAACAGTACGCGCTGTCACCAAAAATAAGGAATTACCCTCTCTAGACTTCAATGACTTAGCCTTTAAACTCGCCACCGCTGAACATATCAGTGAAACCCTGCCCGTTGTACTAAAATCACTCCAATCCCTGATGGAGGATCTATTTCCGCATAAACAGCAAGCAGAGCTGTTGATTTTGTTCAGTAACCCGTCTACTTCTGAAACCTTTATGCATCATGGTCTGGAGCAAGCGCCACCAGCAAAACTGATGCAGTCATTACATCACTTATTCACTGTCGGTAAGGCACCCAATACCAGTGACATGATGGAAGTAGATGGCCTGACTGTCGCCCCCAACCGTTTATTCGAGCACGACAATCTGACCGTCTGGTCCTTATTTTTATTTCGTGACACGGTGCCGAGTACTAAACAATTAAAGTGGAAAACCGCCAGCATTGAAAACACCTTATATAAAGGCTTACAAGCCTGGTATCACAAGGAAAGCAAATTAAAAAAGGCCCTGGAATCCGAGCGTGCGATGTATGCGGCTGAACTACATGACTCACTGGCACAGGTATTAGGATACTTACGTCTAAAAAGCCTGAAACTGGATAAACTCTGTCAGCAGGATGAGTTCAGTTCACTGAAACCGATTACAGAAGATTTAGCCTCCTATACACAATGCGCTTATCATCAAACACGCGAACTGATCACCTCCTCACGTCTGACCATGCAAAGTGAGAATCTTTCACAGGGTGTGATTAATTCTATAAAAGAGTTTGAACATCAATCGGCTATCGTATTCGAACTGGACAATCGTCTGCCTCTAAATATGTTGTCACCGCAGCAGTCGATGCAAATGCTGTATATCGTTCGTGAAAGCCTCAGTAATATCGTCCGTCACTCTCATGCCACACATGCACGTGTGGTACTCCTCCTGAAAACCAGCTCACTCATACATATTCAAATTGAAGATAACGGAACGGGCATTAACCCAGAGGCCGCCCGAAGTGATAGTTTTGGTTTGCAGATTATGAAAGAACGGGCTGATCGTATCGGTGCCAGCTTAGAGATTAATAACCGTCCCGAAGGCGGCACCCGGGTTGATCTCAGCCTGGATCTGGAGGCGAATGAATGAGTGATACCCCAATTACTGTGGTGGTTGTCGATGATCACCCCTTATTTCGTCGTGGCGTGGTTGAACTGCTCAACGACAGTGAAGAAATGACCGTTATTGCCGAATACGATAATGCTGAAGCCTTACTCGACAATATAGAGAATACTTACCCGGATATCTTACTATTGGACATGCAGATGCCCGGCAAGTCGGGCCTGGGCGTATTGAAACAACTGCGTGAGCATGACGATAAATTAAAAATCATCATTATCACCGCTTGTAATGAACAGGATAAATTACTCGAAGCCTTACGTTATGGTGCTAATGGTTACCTGCAAAAAGACACACCGCCTGATGAGATTTTGTCGCAATTACTGTCGGTTCTACATGGGAATGTCGCCATGAATGCCGGCGCCATCACCTCTCTCGCCAGTCATCTGCGTGAAAATAAGGAAGATGAGGACACACCCTCAAGTACCATTTTGTCTCACCTCACTGAGCGTGAACGTGAAACGCTATTTTTTATAGCTAAAGGGCTAAATAACAAACTGATTGCCCGTGAACTGGGTATTAGTGATGGCACGGTTAAAGTGTATGTAAAAAGTCTGTTGCGTAAAATAAACCTGCACTCCCGACTTGAACTGGCAGCCTGGGCTCACCGCAACCTTTCTGCCGAGTTGCTGGATAAGGAAATGTAAAGATGACCTTGTTGAAATGGCCCCGCCGTCATCCACAAACACAAGCGGAAGAAACACAATTACTGCAGTTGTTTAATAGTTTGAATGATGTGGTGTTGTTACTCGACAAACAGCATCAGGTGCAATTTATTAATCAGTATTGGGAAACCATCACCGGCATTCCCGTTGAACAAACGCTTGGCCGTTTGTTTTCTGATTTTCTGCATCCAGAAGAGCTCCCTAGCTGGTCACAGCTACTCAATAAAATCACACCAAACCAGCATGAAACAGTCTGGTTTCGCTTAATTAGTGCGAGTGGTGAATTACGTTGGTGTGAAATGCGAATTCAATCTGTCAATAAAGACCAGCTCTATCCCCTTTCAGCCACCTTGTGTGACATCACACCACAAGTGCGAAATGAAGAAGTGCGTCATGCCAGCCACCGGAGCTTACAAAGCCTAGTCGATCGTCTGCCGGCCATGTTGTATCGCTCCAGAAACAATGCCAGCTGGAGTATGGAATATGTGAGTGAGGGCTGTGAGCTCATTAC
>NZ_DIAC01000121.1:0-3709 GCF_002414625.1 Methylophaga sp. UBA5088
TGGCTGCAACTCTACGGTGATACCGACAGGCATAGCCTGCAACAACTTGCCTATAACTTAAAAACGGATCTGATAGCTAACCCTAATATCAGTTCTGTCAACATTTCCGGTTGGCTGGATCCGATGATGGCCATCGAAGTAGATGATGGCAAACTGCAATCCTATGGGCTGACTCTATCGGATGTTGAACAAGCGATAAATGCAGGTTCTTCCAATACGATGACCGCTGTTCTGCGTAATAAAGCGGTTTATCTACAGCTAAAAGCATCTGAACAGGCTTATTTGAAAGAAGATTTTGCCGATATCCCTCTATTAACACTCGCCAATGGTAATCAGTTGCTGCTGGGTGAAGTCGCCAAAATTAATGACACCTATGATGACACCACATCCGTCTTAGCTCGCTTTCAGGGTCGAGACAGCATTGCTTTACAGGTCATAACCACCGGCCTGGATGACATCACTAACACGGTGGAGGCGGCTGAAAAAGTCGCTAAATCATGGCAGGAAGATGGCAAGCTACCCGATAACGTGAAGCTTGAAGCTTGGTATGACCGGAGCGAATCCATACAACAGCGCTTGGAATTATTAGTTAAAAATGCGTTTACCGGCATCGTGATGGTGTTTATCTTGCTGGCATTATTCCTGAATTTGACCGTTGCTTTCTGGGTGGCCATGGGCTTGCCCTTTATTTTCTTTGGCACCCTTTACTTTATGGGGGATGCGTTTATGGGACTGTCCCTCAACGAGTTCACCACGTTTGGCTTTCTATTAGCCTTAGGCATCGTGGTCGATGATGCGGTTGTAGTGGGTGAATCCGTTTACGATGTCAGGTCCAAGGAAGGCGACACCATAGAAAATACGATAAAAGGCACGATGATTGTTGCTGTCCCCACATTATTTGGTGTGTTCACTACAGTTGCTGCGTTTTACGCCCTCTCACAATTAGAAGGCGGTTTAGGCAGACTCTACGCTCAGTTTGCAGCCGTAGTGACTATCTGCCTGATTTTATCGATTATCGAATCCAAATTAATTTTGCCTGCTCACCTGGCTCATCTGAACACACGCCGACAAGTAAGCAAACATGGCTTACTCAAAATCTGGCATAAGATTCAACATACCATGGACAGTGGTTTGCAGTGGTTTAATCAGACCTGCTATCGCCCCACCATCAATTATGCACTTGAACAACGCTATGCGGTGGCGGTGTTATTTATCGCCTTATTTATCTTTGTTATGTCGATGCCCATGACAGGCATGGTGAGAATGAGCTTTTTCCCATCCATCCCAGGCGATACCGTTCGTGCTCAGCTGACCATGCAGAATGATGCGAGCTATGGTCTGACGCATAACGATCTGGCCTTGATGGAACAACTCGCCTACCAGGCCGACAAAGAACTTGGCGGGAATGGTGATATCGCCAATCTGCAGATTTTGTCTTCCAGCGACCAGGCCGGCACTGTCACTGTTGAACTCAAACCCAGTGCGCCTTATGACATTACGACGTTCAGCCGTCATTGGCAGCAACTCGTTGGGACACCTGAAGGCGCCAAAACAGTCAGTGTGAGAACCCGACATGGTCCTGTTGATGATCTGCGAATTGAGTTACGGGCGAATGATGATCAGATTCTGGAAATGGCTGGGAACGAGATTAAACGTACGATAGAAAGCATTCCTGCGATCAGTGGTATAGATGATAATCTCGAACCAGGCCAACCACAGCTACATATGTCGTTAAATCAACAAGGGCGTGCATTAGGCATGACGACAAACGATCTGGCGATACAAATATTACAAGGCTTCAGTGGGCAAGTGGTACAGCGCTATCAGCGCAATAGTGACGAGATAGAAGTCAAAGTACGTTATCCCGAAGATGAGCGTCAGAATGCCGCCGATGTATTAAACTCGCGTGTTAGAACGCCCAATGGTGATGTGGTGCCTTTATCCAGTGTCGCTAATGTCAGCTATGGCTTTACACGGGATTCCATCACTCGTATTGATAAAAAACGAGCCGTTTATATTTCGGCAGATGTGAATAAAGACAGCTTATCTACCACTGAGCTGGTCGCTCAACTACAGAGTAATATGGTGCCTGATCTGGTCAGAAAATATCCTGGATTAGATATCCATTTTGCCGGAGAGGCTGAAGAGCAGGCTGAGACAGAGTCATCGATGGTCCATGTATCATTGATTGCCTTATTAGTTATTTATATGTTGCTAGCAATTCCGCTTCGCTCTTATCTCCAGCCTATGTTGATTATGACCGCGATTCCTTTTGGTATTGTGGGTGCCATTCTAGGACACTGGATGAACGATCTGACCTTGGGCATTTTATCGCTCAACGGCATCATTGCCTTAAGTGGCGTAGTGGTGAATGATAGTTTGTTATTGGTCTCCCGCTTTAACGATATTCGCCACGATTATGATGATATTAAACAAGCCATCAGTATTGCTTGTAGGAGTCGCTTGCGAGCCGTGTTATTAACCTCGGTCACGACTTTTGCCGGATTAATGCCCTTGCTCAGTGAAACATCTCGCCAGGCACAATTTCTAATTCCTGCAGCCGTTTCTTTAGGCTACGGCATTATGTTTGCCACCGTCATCACATTGATTTTGATACCCAGTTTATTACTGATTCAACATGACGTTATACACGTATTTAAGCGAAAAGCTGTCACAAAAGCAGCCGGAGTAAACTAGCCATGTTGCATGTGTTATTAGTCGAAGATGATCTGGATCTGGCAGAAACAGTGATTGATTATCTCAGCCTTGAAAATATTGAATGTGATCATGCCAGCAATGGCCTTGCCGGCTTAGAATTTAGTCAACAACATCAATACGATGTGCTGTTACTGGATTTAAACCTACCCAGAATGGATGGATTGACGGTCTGTGAAAAGTTACGTGAACAAGGCTATGACGTGCCGATTCTTATGCTAACCGCCCGTGATCAGCTCAGTGACAAAATCACAGGGTTTAATGCCGGTACTGACGATTATCTGGTCAAACCATTTGAACTGGATGAACTGATTGTGCGCATTCAAGCCTTATCACGACGTCGTAGTGGCCAAGTACAACGCTTACAGTGTGATGATCTCATCATGGACCTTCAGACAAAAACGGTGACACGTAGTGGACAGAGTTTGAAATTGTCGCCCACTAGCTGGCAGTTATTGGAAGCATTGATGCGCGCTTATCCCGATGTAGTGGCTAAACAAAAGTTGGAAGCGGCTGTCTGGGGCGATACACCACCAGATAGTGATAGCCTGAAAGTGCATATGTTTCACTTAAGAAAAGCTGTTGATGCACCGTTTGAAAAAAATTTAATTCACACCATTCCCGGTCACGGATTTGCCTTAAGAAATGAAACTTAAACTGAGTCTTAAATTTTACATTGCATTAGCCTTCCTCGTTCTGGGGATAACGATAGTGGCAGGATATTCTATGCTCAGTATCCAGTTCTTTTTCAGAGGCATGGATAATATTATTTCAGCCAATATGGAAAATGCTGCAGAAGAGTATGTACGTGCTCAACAGAATAGTCACCAGGCGCCTTATGCTGATGGTTATACCATTACTCGCAGTTGGGAGGCGCAATCTCCTACGATCAAGCAATATTTCAATAAGCCAAAGCGTTATGCAGCTTTGCAGAAACATTACCAACGTGGCGAGACAGGGCGCGGCTCTGGCGTGATGTACTTTCTTATTAAGT
>NZ_DIAC01000128.1:0-431 GCF_002414625.1 Methylophaga sp. UBA5088
TAATTAGCAATCTCTGCTTGAACCTGATTCCAGCTATCCTGATAGGCGAACTGTTGTTGTTTTAATTCACTGTTTTTTTGTGAAATGGCCATTTTTTGTTTTTTGTAGGCAAATAACGGCACGTTAATTCCGACTTGCAATGACAGCATGTCACTACGATCAGAGCCATCCAGATTATTGCCTTGTCTGAGACCATAAGCTGCCGAAACTTTAAAATCAGGTAGCACGTTTTTTTCAGCTAAGGCTTTATCTTCTGCTGCTGCAGCAATCAGGTGTTTTTGCTGTTGTAGAAACGGCCTATTTTGTTTCGCGAGATGGAGAATTTCTGCAGCAGATTTAATATCAGGGAGAGTGGTATCAATATACTGAGAGGCCGGAAGCTGAATGGGCGTATGCGTAGGTCGGCTAAGTAAGGTGTTGAGTGTGATAAC
>NZ_DIAC01000128.1:590-1977 GCF_002414625.1 Methylophaga sp. UBA5088
GGTCGGCTAAGTAAGGTATTGAGTGTGATAACCAACTGTTCACGTTGACTGTTTAACTCAATCTCACGGTTTAGGAGTTTGGATAATTCCAGTTGAGCCAGCAGCACATCCTGCTGCAGACCATGTCCGACACGATATTTTGTTTCAGCAATATCGATAAATTGTTTAAGCAACGTTTTATTGCTGGAAATTACCGTCAACGTCTTTTCCAGATAAAACAGTTGCCACCAGTAGCTCGTTATAGATTTAATTAGCTGCTGTTTATACTCTGTCGTCATAAACGCGCTGGCACTGGCTCGTTCAGTGGCCGCTTGTTGTTTCAGTGCTAACTTGCCGGGAAATGGAATCTCCTGACTAATGCCTAATTGCCACTGAGTCATAGCTTCTTGTGAGGTACTGAGGCTATCGGTTGGTAAGTTAACCAGGCCCATGCTGATCATTGGGTCTGGCAGGCTGCCAAGTTGTGAGGGGAGAGCAGACATCGCCTCAGCTCGGGCCTGACGCTGGGCAAGCCCCGGGTTGGACTGCTCTGCCACAGTGATGGCGATATCTAAGGGCAAAACAGCCTGTGTCTGTTCGATACTATATGAAGTATCTTCAGCCGCATAAGCCGCTGGTATAAGGGAAATTAGTGGCAGTAAAAACAGCCACGCAGTAATGGAACTATTCCATCGGTTCATAAGCTTCACCAATCATTAATAATGATATAAGCACAGATGTGCTAAGGCCTCATGGAAATGAGGGGATGGGAGTTATGAACTTATAGGGGGCCTGAACAGGGAGTTGTGTTGATCTGTCGGCTTTGCTTCAATCTGACTCAAGGTGAGTAGAGTTAACAGAGGCTGGTTAGTGGAGAAAGAGCTCTTTGATGGCAGAGTTACCGTGCTGAAACAGCTATGATGATTGGATTGGCAGTGATCTATATCCATACAATGCTTGCAATCTTTGGATATCGTTTCTGCGCAGTGTTGGTCAGAATCAGAAGATTGAATAGAGTGCGATGAAGAGTGAGCCATAGCTGAACGCATTTCTGCTTTTTCTGCGTGCGCTGACCATGATGACAAAGTCATCATCAGTGTCATGCACAGCAGTAGGAAATGTGTCGTTATTTTTTTCACGTGTTATTTATTCAGTCGCGCTTTGTTTTTCTTTGAATTCTGCTTTTATGGTTTCCAGTACTGGAGGCACTGCATCACAGGCTTCAATATTACCAGTACACTGACTACATTCATAGGCTTTCCACCCAGCAGCGATATATTCATCTTTGTGTGGACTGGTCAAACGGTTTGCAATACCAATGGTGGACTTTGCACGTGTAGAAATAAATCCATATTCACCCTTACAAAAGCGAAGCTGATCTGGATTTTTTTTCACATCGTATTTTTGA
>NZ_DIAC01000128.1:2062-2365 GCF_002414625.1 Methylophaga sp. UBA5088
TTCACATCGTATTTTTGATGAATTTCGATACCTACTTCACGTAAATAATGAAGCTCAGCATATAATTTTTGTAAACTATCTCCGCTAAACTGATAGTTCAAATTGCCAGCGAATACAGCAGGGCACATGCATAAAAAAAGCAATAAGCTAGAAATTTTCAATGGTTCACTCCTCAGTATTCAATCATGTGTCTGGCAATGATGAATACGATTTAGTTCAGAGCTTCATATGTTATATGAAAAATACATTCAATAGGGAGGACAAGTTCATGGTGTTTTATGAATTAGGTATTTCCAGCCTCGG
>NZ_DIAC01000128.1:2494-3063 GCF_002414625.1 Methylophaga sp. UBA5088
TGTCTTCTGGTGGCTGGCAATGACAATGGTATCTGTTTTGTGGCACTGGCTGACGATCCAGACAGGTTAGTTGAGCACCTGCTGGAAAAATATCCACATGCAAAACAGCAGGAAAACGATACCTTATTAACGGATTATTTAATCCAGATTTTAAACTATATTGAAGCGCCAACAGGCGAGCTGGATTTGCCCATTCAGATGGAAGGTACATCGTTTCAAAAGTCAGTATGGAATACCTTATTGCAAATACCTGCTGGACAAACCAGAACGTATACTGAGCTCGCAATGATGCTTGGTCGGCCTTCGTCAGTGCGAGCCGTTGCCAATGCTTGTGCCGCGAATTCACTGGCATTACTGGTTCCTTGTCATCGTATTGTGAATAAAAACGGCAACCTTTCAGGCTATCGCTGGGGTGTTGAGCGTAAACAGATTTTATTAGGGCGTGAGAGGGCATTATTAAGTGTTTGAACATCTTCAATAATGCGTTTCTTTCCATAGCCATTTTAATAGGTGCTGGTTAAATTTTAACCATTCCTTAAAGCTTGTCATAAAAGAAACACTTACAGATT
>NZ_DIAC01000128.1:3218-9282 GCF_002414625.1 Methylophaga sp. UBA5088
CATAAAAGAAACACTTACAGATTTACCAGAAAGTTATCCACAAGCTTATCCACTGGAATTGTGAGTAAGGTGAATAAGTGATTCCTTTATCGAGTTTACTTCTTTTTGATCTTCCATCTTCAACGATGACTTTGCTATGCGAAAATGGGATTGGTTAAAAAATAACCAAGTCATAAAGCTTGTCATAAAAGAGTCACTTACAGATTTACCAGAAAGTTATGCACATGCTTATCCACTGAAATTGTGAGTAAAAAGAATACGATTATTTCTGGAATACTGATCATGTCTGTTTCATAAACCTAGATATATCAACATTTTTCGGCTGATTTTTGCGTTGGTTAAAATTTAACCACATCATAAAGGTTGCCATAAAAGAAACACTTACAGATTTACTAGAAAGTTATCCACATTATTTTCCACAGAAATTGTGAGTAACTAGCGTAATGACCAGCTATACCTTGAAATTGAGTTTTGCATAACAAATTTGAGGAAAATATCTATATAATTCTTATGGGAATTCGTTAATTAAGTCGTGAAAGTGAGAGTATTAAGTTGTTCAAGCTCAGATACCGTTTACATCTATTGTTGTTGTGGATAATCACATATCCATTTCAAGCAGCAGCATTTGATACCGGTATCGATAATTTTCACATCAACGGCTATGGTTCACTTGGTCTTGTCTATAACGATAGTGATGATATTTATTATCGACATTCGATTGAACAAGAAGGCTTCGATAAAGGGTTTGATTGGACGACTGCTTCTAATTTGGGAATGCAGCTGGACTATGCGTTTAACCATAAACTGACATTCACGACGCAGTTCTTATTAGAAAAACGACCAGAAAACTCCCTGAACCGAAGTATTGAGTCAGCTTTTTTTTCCTACCATATCAATGATGCTTTTGAGCTGAATATTGGCCGCATGCCGAATGGCGTTTTTATGTCATCTGAATATAAGAACGTGGGGTTTGCTAATTTATGGGCTCATCATCCAGTTGAATTCTATGGCCAGATCGCCAGTGATAAATATGATGGTGTTGAGTTAAAACATCACTCAAGGCTAGCAGATGGAATGCTGACCACCTCTATCTGGGGAGGACGTAGTCATTTCCCTTATGCCAGCAGCGATGGTTCAGAAGAGGTTATTTGAGCCCAATTATGGTGTAAGCCTGGGTTGGGAAAATCAGACCTGGCAATTTCGTGTTTTGTATTCTCAAGCGAAGATTAATGATAAGGCAGATCCTGTAGCGGCACTTGATGAGGCTTTAATACAAGCATCAGAATTTGGCTGGCCTGAAGCAGCTTCACTGGCTGGATTTTCTATCAATGATACCTGGCTTAAATATTTAGCCGCTGGCGTTAGCTATGACAAAGATAACTGGTTGATTCAAAGTGAGCTCAGCTTGGTGAAAGCGGAAACCAGTGTTCAAGATAAATATGCTTCAGGATACCTCAGCATAGGTCACCGTTTCGGTTCAATCACACCATATATTATCGTTAGTAAATTTAAAACGCTTGGCAGTAGAGAGAAGATAACATCAGCGCCGGCCTTTATTCCCGCTTATCAGCAACTACAAGCAATTACGCAGGCTGCGAGCAATGCTATGTATACCGATCAGGGAAGTATTGGTATTGGTGCGCGTTGGGATGTGTCACAGAGAGTGTCATTAAAAGCGCAGTGGGACAGCACCTGGGTTGAAAAATATGGCGATTTTATTTTCGAGCAGAAAAACCCTATAGATAAACAACACAGTTTTGATACGTTTAGTCTGACCATGGATTTTATATTCTGATGAAGACATTATTCGTATCATTCATACTGCTTTTATCATTGATGCCTAGCATGGTTTCTGCCGATGATCTTGTTGTTGTGGCCAATAAAAATAATCCTTTAAATGAATTATCAAAACAACAAATCATTGATATTTTCATGGGAAGAACCACATTCTATGCATCGGGACAGCGCATTATTTTACTTGACCAGAAACTTAACTCGTCTACGAGAAAACAGTTTTATCTCAAACTTGTTAATAAAACACTTAACGAAATCAATTCATACCGAGCCCGATTACTTTTTTCTGGACGAGCGACCTTGCCCAGAGAAGTCAGTGATAAGGAGTTGATTAACTACTTAGAGACAGATACGGATGCTATTGGCTATGTTGAAGCAGATAAAGTGAACGATAAATTAAAAATTCTTGGTTATGTTGACTAAGCTTCGTACCAGTATCGCAACACGTTTAGCCCTAATACTGTTGCTTGCTGGCCTGGTGTCGGCCTTATGTACTGGCTATGTATTTTATAGTTATACCTATTCAAAAGAGTTTGCCCAGAGTCAAAAACAACTGAGGCAACTGGTTCATGCCGTGTCCCAAACTGCTGCCATTGCTGCCTATCTGGATGATCTCACATTGGCTAAAGAGGTAGTTGACGGCATTGCCGCCAGTGATTTAGTGAAAGCCGTGGTACTAAAATCCACCCAGGAAACATTATCAACGCGTGGCATTATGCCTGATGAACCCGTTGAGACTTTGCGATTTAATTTGGACTCACCCTTTGTTACGGGGGAAACGGTCGGAAAGTTATTAGTCGCCCCAAATATTGCCTCAATTCAATTCGATGCTAAAAAAACGGCTATGAATCATGTGACTCTCATCGCTGTGCAGACATTTATTTTAATTACCTTAATCATTTTTTTACTTAACAGACAGCTCATTACAGAAATTAAACGCCTAGCCAAGCGTTTGCATAGTATTCGTATTGGTAGTGACCAACGTCTGGTTCCTACGCCATCACACAAATATGATGAAATTGGTTTATTAACTCATGATATCAACCACTTATTGAGCTCGGTTGAAGATAATATCAACCTTGAAAGAGCGCTAAGACAGGAAGTAGAAGAGCTCGAAAACCGTTTCAGAGATATCTTTGAGCAATCCAGTCATGGCATCGCGATTGTGGATATTGATGGCAAAATGAAGCTACATAACCCATCATTCAGAAATATTATTGGTAAGCCAAGTTTTGAAAAAATTTCTCAGCAAAACCCCGTTTCATTCTTCACCGTCTTTGACGAGGAAAAAAGTCGTTTAGAGTCGGCTGCTGCTGAGGTTTTATTAACAGGTGAGTCACGTGCCGTTGATATAAAAATTGAGGACAGTGGTGAGACTCGATGGCTATATTGTCTTATTTCACTTATGACTGATGATGATAAAGCGTCGTCATTTGAGATTGTTTTACAAGATATCTCTGAACGTCGGAATCGTGAAGAAAAACTCAAAGGGCAGGCTGAAGTTGATGCTTTAACCAATCTATATAATCGTGGTGCTGGAGAAAATAAGATAGAACAGCTCATCACATTAGCTGAGACTAAGCGTTTTGCTTATGGCCTGTTTATGATCGATTTGGATGGCTTTAAACCCGTTAATGACCAGTTTGGCCATGAAGCAGGTGACAAAGTGTTGATTGAAGTCGCAAATCGATTATTGAGTTCTGTGCGTGCTGACGATGTGGCGATACGTTGGGGGGGCGATGAATTTGTTATTTTTGCCAGATTAACCACAGACCTATTGGAAGCGAGTCGTATCGCAGAAAAACTGCTGAGTATTTTACGTGAACCAATTGAATGTGAGCTCTATAACACGGTCAATATTAGTGCGAGTATCGGTATCGCGCTTTATCCATTCAATGCCGACAACTTGGAATCACTGCTTAAATATGCTGACCTGGCTATGTATGAAGTGAAGTCACAGCACAAAAATGGTTATAACTATTTTAAACAACCCAGTTTGAAGACCGCTGATACTGATAATGTGATCACTGGATTTTAAAATGCCCGGTGTGAACACCGGGCATAGATAGAATGATTTACTGAATTGGCAAAGAGATTAATTTGCCGGCTTTCATGTCAGGTACCAGTATTGACTGACCATCTGCAGATAGTGCAATGTCAGCTGCAGAGACAAAGTCTTCACTGATGAGCTGAGGTGTCGCTTTAGGCTCAACTAATTGCCAGACTTTACCATTCTGCCAATCACTCACGTAAAGATAACCTTTACTGTCTCTGACCAGACCATCTGCGCCACCAAAGCCCTTGTTTAAGGCCTCGGTTTTGCCTGAACTGATAGATGTGCGGTACAGATCCCCAGTACCAAAGTCGGCGACTAATAGTGTGTCATTACCATCCATCAATAGGCCATTTGGGCGTTTAATCGCCGAGTTGGTATTTAAAATTTCACTTATTTTTCCTGCTTGTGTGATTTGATAGATACCAGCGTTTTCACCTTCATCCGTGCCACTGTCTGAAACATAAATGGTGCCATTACCATCAATTTCCACATCATTCAGGAATACGGGTTTTCCTGGAAGTGCTTTCTTATCAGCGATAACGTTGACCTTGCCATCCATGTCGACTTTCACAACATGATCGACGTCAGCAATATACAGTTCGTTATTCCATAAATCGATGCCTTTTGGATCATTTAAGCCTGTGGCTAAAGTTGACTTTTGACCGTCTTTATCAATAACGGTAACCTTACCATCACCCGCTTTGCCAAACTCACCAATTTCAGTAATAAACACACGTCCATCTGGTGCAGCAATTGCTGATTCAGGCATCACCAAGCCGCTGATCGTTTGACTATTTGAGCGAGACGTAGCGACTTTTGCTGCTTTGTCATCGCCATAGCTGACACGATAAATCACATCATTGTAGTCATCTGAAATCAACAATGAACCATCAGAAAGTTGTAATACATCGGTTGGTCGTCCCCAGGCTTCTCCATTTTGTAACCAACCATCAATAAAGACATCTTGACCCGTTACCTGATGATTATCATCAAAAGTGACGCGCATTAACTGGTAACCAACAGGGCTGGTTCTATTCCAGGAACCATGCTGAGCAATAATAGCATCGCCTTTATAATCGGCTGGAAACATGTCTCCTGTATAGAATTTAAGGCCCAGACTCGCTGTATGTGCCTGAAACTCTTGCACTGGGAAGGTGACTTTTTGTGGGACTTTTTTGTCTTTCCAATCTGGATGTTGTGCCTTGCCACCAGCATAAAATGGGAAACCGAAATGCATACCCGCTTCAGGAGCCTCATTGAGCTCACCTGGTGGGGTGTCATCACCCATCATATCGACATTATTATCAGTGAAATACAAGTCACCAGTGTCGGGCTGGAAATCCATACCGACTGAATTCCTGATCCCTTTGGCATAAATCTCAGCCTCACTGCCATCAGCATTCATGCGAATAATGCTGGCCTCGATACCTTCAGGGTTACAGATATTACAAGGGGCACCGACCGTCACATACAGTTTGTTATCGGGGCCAAAAGCAATATAACGCCAGCCATGATGGGCTTTATCCGGGAGTCTGTCATAAATGACTTCACGCATTTGTTTGAATGGGAGCGTCAGGTCAAAACCTGGTGCAGCGTAGCGTGCAATACGGTTTTGCTCAGCGACGTAGAGATTACCCTGGTGCATGGCGACGCCATTACCTACTTTTAAATCATCAAGAATATTGACGACTTTTTCCGCTTTGCGATCTTTGTTTTTATCAACAACAGCAAAAACATTATTACCGCGTGTGCCGACAAAGACTGTTCCTGTTGATTGACCCAATGCCATTTGACGAGCACCCTCGACTTCAGCATATACATCAATATGGAATCCTTCTGGCAAGTTGAGTTTGTGCAGATTTGCTTCTGCATCTGCCCGATCTGCCAATACAGCCTGACTCATTAGTCCTACTGTGCTGGCTAATACTAGCTTAGAGATAGTCTTTAATGTCATACATCCTCCTTTAGTCTGTATTTCTTAATGATCAGAACAGCGACACCTGTATTGTTATCATCACTGCACTGTTTTTATGCGGGTATCAGGGTGCTTTTTTCTGATACCTGGAGTACTTATTGTCTAAAAATGGATTACTTTTTACCGACAGTTATTGTTCAGTAAGAAAAGGGTAGTCGATGTAACCATGGGCATCACCACCATCAGTTATTGTTCAGTAAGAAAAGGGTAGTCGATGTAACCATGGGCATCACCACCAT
>NZ_DIAC01000128.1:9390-9806 GCF_002414625.1 Methylophaga sp. UBA5088
GTAACCATGGGCATCACCACCATAGAATGAGTCACTGTCCGGAGTATTGAGCGGCGATTGCGTGGCAAATCTTTCCACTAAATCCGGGTTCGCTATAAATAGTTTGCCAAATGAAATACAGTCAGCGTCACCACTCTTGATAGCAACATTGGCGGTGTCAAATGTATATTCACTGTTGGTCATGTAATGACCTTGGTACCATTCACGGCATAAACTCAGATCAAATGCCGGACCTGCCATGCCCGGATTTTCTGATCCCATTTCTGTGATATGTAAATACGCTAAATTGAAAGCGTTTAACGCTTTAATAACGTACTCAAAAGTCTGCTGAGGCTGACTATCTTTCATATCATTGAAGGGTTGAAGAGGTGACAGACGAACCCCAACTCGGTCCGAACCCCAGATTTTGCAAACTT